>NZ_LZSW01000070.1:0-563 GCF_001665615.1 Mycobacterium sp. 852014-52144_SCH5372336 | reverse complement strand
AGCCGCGCCTGGCCGGTGTCCAGTTCGGGCGGCGGAAGCCATTCGACCTCGCAGCGCTGGTTCATTCGGGTGGTCCAGCCGCCGTCCTCGTTGACGCTGCGGTTGTCTGCCCCGCAGGCCAGGCCCAGTTCGTCGACGTTGGTGTTGCCGCCCTTCGACCAGTCGGCTTTTACGTGGTGCACCTGGCAGCCATAGGCGCCAACGGTGCAGCACGGCTTGGTGCATCCGCCATCGCGCGCGATGAGCATGATCCGTTGCGCCGCAGTGGCGATTCGCTTGGCGCGAAACAGCTCCAGGGCCGACCCGGTCGCGCCGTCGAACACCGCCAGGTAATGGTTGGCGTGACCAGCCAACCGGATGACATCAGCGATCGGCATGACCGTGCCGCCGCCGCTGGTGCCGACCCCGGCCCGCGATTCCAACTCCCGCAGGGTGGTGCGAATGATGATCGAGACGGGCAGCCCGTTGAGTTGGCCGAGTTCACCGCTCATCAGGGCGATGCGCCCGACGGCGATCATCGCGTCGTGTTGACGCTGGGCCAGACTGCGGTGGTCGTTGTCGAT
>NZ_LZSW01000069.1:0-33473 GCF_001665615.1 Mycobacterium sp. 852014-52144_SCH5372336 | reverse complement strand
CCATGACTCACCCAACCTCCTCAACGTCAGCCGCGCTGTGGATAACGCGACCCTGTCAGAAAGTTTGAGTCAGTGGACGATGGCATACTCGAACACATGTTCGATTCCGAGTTCGTGAGCGCCGACGACAAGACAGTCGTGGCCGCGATCGAGGAGTGTGCGCGCGCCGAGGCGATGCTGGCCGCGCGGCGGTTGGCGGCCACCGCGGAGCTGACCGCGCGCTACACCGAGCCCGATGAGGATCGCGATCATCTGGCCGTCGACGGGTGGCGGTTGGCGTCGGCGGAGATCTCGGCGGCGATGCGGGTCGGGGACCGGGCGGCTTCGAGCCAGATGTGCATCGCGATGGCGCTGCGCGAGCGGCTCCCGAAAGTAGCGGCGCTGTTCGCCCAGGGACGGTTGAGTGCGGCGCTGGTGTCGACGATCACCTGGCGCACGCAACTGATCGTGGACTCGCAGATCGCCCAGCGCATCGACACTGCGATCGCGCAACGTGCCGGTCAGTGGGGCGGGTTGTCGGTGGCGCGGCTGGAATCAGCGATCGACTCCCTTGTCGATGAGCACGATCCCGACGCGCGCCGGCGCATGCGCGAGGCCGCCCAGAACCGGGATGTACGCCTGGGCAAGCGTGATGACGTGACCGGAACGATGTCACTGTGGGGCCGATTGAGCGTCACCGATGGTGAACTGCTCAAACGCCGGCTCGCGCAGATGTCGAGCCAGGTATGCAAAGACGATCCGCGCACCGCGGGGCAGCGCCGCTCCGAAGCGCTCGGCGCCATCGCCGCCAATGCCGAGGGATTGAGTTGCAGATGCGGAAGTCCCGACTGTCCGTCAGCCGGACAAGATGATCCCCGCGCAGCGCACTTCGTCATCAACGCCATCACCGAGGCCGCCGCCCTGAACCCAGAACCCGTACCCGCGGCACAAGGCGAATCCGCGACGGCAGAACCGGCGGCGGAGTCGGTGGAACCGGCCGCAGAGCCGCAACCTGCCGAAGCGGCGACGGAGCGGCCGAAGCCGAGATCCGCTGCGGCACTGATCGTCGGCGGCGGGATGATCCCGAACCCATTGTTGGCTGAGCTGATCAACAACGGGGCGAAGGTCCAGTGGATTCACAAACCCCACGCCGCGCCCGAGACCGGCTATCGGCCCTCGCGCAAGGCCGCACAATTCGTTCGGATGCGTGATATGACATGCCGGTTTCCCGGTTGTACTCGCCCGGCAGAATTCTGCGATCTTGACCACACCACGCCCTCTCCGGCTGGTGCCACTCATCCGTCGAACCTCAAGTGCCTGTGTCGAATTCATCACTTAATCAAGACGTTCGGCGGATGGGGCGATCAACAGCGCCCCGACGGAACCGTCCTGTGGACCGCACCGTCTGGGAGAACCTATTTCACCCACCCCGGAAGCCGGTTGTTTTACCCCGGCTGGGACACCACCACCGCCACCCTGCCCGTGCCCGCCGGACGAGTACGACACAGCGACAAAGGCGCGATGATGCCGCGCCGCCGACGAACCCGCGCCCAAGATCGGCTTCAACGAATCGAACGCGAGCGCGCTCTCAACGCCATCGACCGCAAGAGATGGGTCACGCCCGCGACCACCCAACCCAGCAGGCCGCCACCACAGAACGATGACCCGTGGAAAATCACCACCGGCGCCGGCATTGACACCACGGACACCGATCCCGCACCGTTCTGACCAACTCGTCGACTCGGCCAACGGGCGAGGGACGTAGCCCGATATCTTCGTAGGGCGCTTACCTGCCCGGTAAGCGAAATGCTCAGCGCACCGCTTACTTTCGGGAGGTCGGATGCCAAGCGATGTGCGGAAGGCGATCACAGGCGCGTCGATCGGGAACGCCGTCGAGTGGTTCGACTTCGCGATCTACGGCTTCCTGGCGACATTCATCGCGGCCAACTTCTTTCCGGCGGGCAACGAGACGGCGGCTCTGCTGAACACGTTCGCGATTTTCGCGGCCGCCTTCTTCATGCGTCCGCTCGGCGGATTCGTCTTCGGCCCGCTGGGCGACAAGATCGGCAGGCAACGGGTCCTGGCGTTGGTGATCCTGCTGATGTCGGGCGCGACCGTCCTCATCGGCGTGCTGCCCACCTACGCCTCGATCGGCGTCGCCGCGCCGCTGCTCCTTCTGCTCCTGCGTTGCCTGCAGGGATTCTCCGCCGGCGGTGAATACGGCGGCGGCGCCGTCTATCTCGCGGAGTTCGCATCCCAACGACGCCGCGGGCTGACCATCACCTTCATGGCGTGGTCCGGCGTGCTGGGCTTCCTGCTCGGCTCCATCACCGTGACGCTCCTTCAGGCGCTGCTGCCCACCGAGGCGATGGAGAGCTACGGCTGGCGCATCCCGTTCCTGATCGCCGGGCCGCTGGGCCTCGTCGGCCTCTACATCCGGCTGCGCCTCGACGACACGCCCCACTTCGCCGAGCTCAGCAAGACCGACCGCGTCGCGGAGTCGCCGCTGCGTGAGGCGTTCACGACGTCATGGCGGCCGATCCTGCAAGTCATCGGCATGTTCATCGTCTTCAACGTCGGCTACTACGTGGTGTTCACGTTCCTGCCGACCTACTTCATTCAGACGCTCGAGTTCTCCAAGACCGACGCCTTCCTCTCGGTCACGCTGGCCAGCCTCGTCGCGCTCATCCTCATCCTTCCGTTGGCCGCGCTGTCGGATCGGATCGGCCGCCGTCCGATGCTGATCTCCGGGTCGGTGGCTTTCGCGGTTCTCGGCTATCCGCTCTTCCTGCTGCTCAATTCCGGGTCGCTGGTCGCCGCGATCGCCGCCCACTGCGGCCTGGCGGTCATCGAGTCGATCTACGTCTCCACCGCGGTGTCGGCCGGCGTCGAACTGTTCGCGACCACCGTGCGTTACAGCGGATTCTCGATCGGCTACAACATCTGTGTCGCCGGGTTCGGCGGCACCACCCCGTACGTCGTCACCTGGCTGACCGCCGAGACCGGCAACGACCTGGCCCCGGCGTGGTACCTGGTTGTCGCTGCGGTGGTTTCGCTCGCGACGATCATCACGCTGCGGGAGTCCGCGGGCCGGCCGCTCGCACAGACCGCGGATGGACAGCCCGCGGCTAGGGTGGGTTCATGAAGCTTCGCGTGATGCCCTACGTCACGGTCGAGATCGACGACCAGTTGCGCCGCCGCGCCCGAGCCGCAGGCGAGCGACTGCGCGTCAATGTCCGCGCCTACCTGTTGAGCGCCGCCGACGACGTCGACTCCGCCAGCGACAGAGTCCGCGGTCTGTGCGACCGGGCGGTCAACCGCGTCGACACCGTCGTCGCCACGGTCAACGAGCGGATCGCACCCGAACCCGCGGCACCGTCACTGCGCGTGGTCACCGGCGACCGCGAGGCCAGCTAACGTCCAAAGGCTCCGCTGGGGTCGACGCCGGCCGACCTCGCGATAGCGACTGGCGTCAGCCCGCCCGCGTGGTGCGGCCGCCAACCAGGAATCCGGCGACCAGCACGACCAGACCGATGATCGCGACCGGGATCGACCACGTGCGACGATCGGACACCGCCGAGTGGCACTGCGCGACGTAGTCCGGCGGATCCTCAGTCAGCTCATCGATGATCGGGAGGTTCTTCAGCTGGTTGGGATCGTTGCTGTTGGCCTGGCTGGCCTCGGAGTCGTCCGCGGCGATGGCATTGCCACACGAGATCTTCTGGTTGTCCGGCCCGGAAATCGACACCGGGACGAGCATGGCGATGACTCCAACCAGAAGGACCACCGCACCGACCAGCACAAGCAAACGTCGCAGATTCATGATCGGTTTGATGCCCCGATAGGTGGGGCACCAAACCTCGCAAACGGTCCCTGCCACCGAGCCAGGCGCGCAGGCCCGCGGTCCGTATGTTGTTGTTGTCCGATGTGCGCAGCCTGGCCGGAAAGGAGCAAAACGCTTTGGTAGGCCACTCGTGGTAGATCAGGGTCTGGTCGTCCTGCTCGCCCTGCTCGCCGCGGTCTTCTTGGCGATCGGCATCGTGGTTCGGCAGCGCGCCACCTTGGACGTACCGGAGGAGCACGGCATCAGCACCGTGATGGTGACGACGCTGCTGCGCAGGCCGCTGTGGTGGGCCGGCACGGCCGCCGCGCTGGCAGGCTATGGCTTTCAGGCCCTCGCTTTGATCAAGGGGTCGCTGCTCCTTGTTCAGCCCATCCTGACCTCGGCGCTCCTGTTCGCCCTGCCGCTGAGCGCTCGGCTCGCCAACCGCCGGGTCACTCGCCGGGAGTGGATGTGGGCGATGGTGCTCACCGCGGCGCTGGCGGTGTTCGTGGTGCTTGCCAAGACCCGGCCAGGTGACTACGAGGCGTCCGTTCCCCTTTCCGTTCTCGTAGCAGTCGTCTGCGCCGGTGCGGTGACCGCTTGTGTGATCCTGGCCGTCCGCACCGCCGGGTGGAAACGTGCGGTGTTGCTCGCGGTCACGGTCGGGTTGCTGTTCGGCGTCGTCGCGTTGCTGACCAAGATCGTGATGTTCCTTCTCGCCAATGGCGGCGTGGGCAAGGTGGTGACCACCCCTGCGCTCTACCTGCTCCTGGTGCTGGGCGTCCTCGCGGTGTTCCTGCAACAGTCCGCATTCCACGCCGGATCCCTACAGACCTCGGTGCCGACGATGCTGGTTCTCGAACCGGTGGTCGCCGTTGTGCTGGGCGCGGTGGTCCTCGGCGAGCATATGACCGTCGGCGGCGTGAAGGCGATCGCGATCTCAGCCGCCGTCGTCGCGATGGCTGCGGCCACGATCGCGCTCGGCCGCGAGGAGGGCGCGCTCGAAGAGGAACTCGAGGCGGAGGCCGCCGCCGCGGCGGCCCAACACGGGCCCTAGCAGCACGGGCCAGACGCTACGGCCCGTCGGATCGACGCTCCTCATGCGCCATCGCCGTCCACAAGAGCCGCGCCGCCTCACGCGCCGACTCCTGTGGAGCGATCGGCTCGGCGATACCCGGTTGCTGGGCCGGACGACCGCTGACATGTTCCAGCAGTGCCACCGCCAGTTCGCGCAGCTTGACGTTGAACTCCTGGCTCGCGCGACGCAGCATGCTCCACGCCTGCTCGGCGTCGCAGCCGACCAACCCCATCAACACACCCTTGGCCTGCTCGATCGCGCCACGCGACTGCAGCGCGGCCAGCAGGTCCTCGAACGCGGCCTCGTTCTGGGCGGCGGTGGTGACCAGGGCCGCCGACACGAGTTGCTCGTAGGCGACAAGTGTCGTAACGGTGGCCGCCGAGGCGGGCTCGGTTAACGTGCACGACAACACAATCGCCGCGTCCTCACGCCAGAAGCCGGGCACGGCCGCCGCTCCGTGTACGGCTTTCAAGTCGGTCGCATTCCCGTCGGCTAGTCCGGCGGCCGTGTCGAAGGTCAGGTCGGGCCAACGGTCATCGGTCCACAGATCGAGGCTCAGCACCGGCACCTGATGAGTCAATGCGTCGGCCATGGGCCCGCCGAGTCCGGACAGCTGAGCTGCGATCATCCTCTCTTCGATACCGAGCGCCGCGAGTGCAGACGCGTCCTCGTTGAACCGCTTGTCGTGGACGGTGACGGCAACCCCCAGGGTGTTCGACACGTCGGCCTGCAATCGTTCGAGGATCCGGTGCAACAGCGTGATCAGCTCGGGATGCTGGCGAGGCTGAAAGCTGGGTGCTGGCACGGCGGTCCGCTCAATCGATGACGGTGACCGTCGCGACCTTGTCGAGGCCGGAGATCCCGAGAAGTGTGGTGATCGGCCCGTTCGTGGGCACGACCAGTTCGAGTTTGGCGTTGGCCGCGACAGAGAACAGCTCCCGCAGGGCGGCGCTGTCGCAGTACGTGACCCCGGTGAGGTCGACAGTGACAGAGGAGTTGTCCTCGGCCGCGCGCGTCAACACGTCGCTGAACTCGTCGACGTTCGCCAAGTCGATCTCGCCAACCGCGGTGACCACCGGTGGGGCCTCAGCGCCCCCGGGCTCGAGCCGGAACTGGTTGCGGGTCACTACTTTCAGTCCCCCACCGTCAAAAAAGCACACCAATGGACGGCAGTGTGAGCGAGTCCGATCACAGAACCTCCCGATGTCCTAGAGGCTCCACCGCCTCTGAGCACGCCACATAGCCCGCATTGCTGCCTCTTCCCGACAGACGTTCCTTGCCAATAGTTTTAATACCACGACAGCGGTGTCCAGGGGGGCAGAGCTGGTTCAAACTCGAATCTCCGGTAACTGAAACGTCATATCCACGGTGGTGCCGGCCGCCGTGCCGTCGAGGTCCACGCGATCGCTGACGGCGCGCATCAACAACAGGCCCCGGCCTCGGGTGCCGGGGTCGGGAGGCGGCGCCTTCCACGACCCGAAGTCGGTGACCCGCACGTGGATCGCCGTGTCGTGGATCTCGGCCTCGATGCGCATGCGCCCCGGCTCGTGCCCGCGATAGGCGTGCTCGACGCTGTTGGAGCAGGCCTCGTTGACGACGAGGATGAGATCGGAAACCGACTCGTTCGAGGCGCCGTTGGCCGCCAGCCACGCGGCCAACCGGTGCCGGATCTCGGTCAACTTCGCCGCGGTGGCGGTGTCGTCGATGACGAGGGAGGCCTTCGGCGACCGGTAGATCACGATCGCCACGTCGTCGTCGAAACCGCCGTCGGGCACCAACGCGCGCAGCACCGCATCGGCGACACTTTCGATCGGCAACCTCGCGGTATCGGCCAACACCGCCGACATCCGGTCGATCTGGGAGTCGATCGACCGGTCACGGCGTTCGATCAGACCGTCGGTGTAGAGCATCAGTGTCGAGCCCGCGGGTAACGGATGCGTCGTCTGCGGGCGGGGCCGCGAGTGCGTCACGGCCAGGGGGACCGAGCTGGCCTCGTCGAGCAGTTGCGGCGACGCGCTTGTAGACACCAGCACCGGCGGGACGTGACCGGCGTTGCTGTACTCCACGGATGCGGACACGGTGTCGACGATCGCGACGAACACAGTGGTGCAGTAGGCGTCCGGGATGAACTCGGCGACCGCGTCGAGGTGTTCGAGCACCGTCGACGGTCGCGCCCCCGTGAGCAGCAACGCGCGCGTCGACGCACGCAGCTGTCCCATCACGGCGGCGGCCGCGAGTCCGCGCCCCACGCAGTCCCCGACCACGATGCCGATCCGGCCGTCACCGACGGGAAGCACGTCGTAGAAGTCGCCGCCGATCTCCAGCGGGTGGACGGCGGGCTCGTAGCGCACGGCGAATCCCGGCGGCAGATCGATCGGGGACAGCAGCGACCGCTGCAGTGTCAGCGATGTCTCCCTGGCGCTTTCGAACTGCCGCACGTGCTGCAAAGCCGAACTGAGGTGGCCGACCAGCGCCGAGACCAGTCGCCGGTCCTCCGCGCTGACCACCCGCGGAACCCGGTGCTCGAGGCACAGCACGACGTCCCGTGCCCCGGAGAGCACCGCGACGAAGCCCCTGGTGGTGCCGGCGCTGGGTACCGCGCCGACCGGCGTCACCGTCAGCGGTATCCACGTGCGGGCGTCCTCGAACGTGCGGCGCCAGTCCTCGCCGAGGTCCCTCCATGAGGTGACCGCGGGTTCACCGGCCACCCGCACCGTCGGCTCCTCACCGTCGGCCTTCGGCCACGTCACCGCGATCAGACGCTGCGCATCCAACGGAACGCGGCACTGCGCGAGCGTGATCGCCAGCACCTCGTCGACGTCCTTGGCGACGCTCACCGCCGTCGCCAACCGCGCCATCGCCCGGTCGCGCTCCGCCGCGGCGCGGGGTGCCGTGACATCGCGCATGGTGCCGACATAGAGACCGCGCCGCGAGTTGTGGTCGGGGACGGCATTGATGCTGATCGCGACCCAGCGCGTGCGTCCGTCGCGGTGCCTGATCTTGGTTTCGGCTGCCATGCGGCCGTCGCGCGCCAGTGCGGCCCTGCGATCGTCGGCCGCGACCCCGTCGACCGCCCAGGGATGGGGCATCGGGTAGGGCAAATCCTCCTGGCCGTATCCGGTGATCTCGGTGAAGGCGTCGTTGATCTCAACGACGCACCCGGTGGAGTCGGTGACGAAGAAACCCTCTTGAAGCGAGTTGACCAACGCGCTGCGGAACACGTCGCGATCGGCGAGATCGTCGGCTCTCGCTCGTTCGCGCTCGTAGCGCTGGTAGAAGTCTGCGGTGTCGGTCATGTTCGCGGCAGTCGGCCCTCCCAGCTCGCGCTCACACCGGAATCACCCAGCGCAGAAGTCTCTTCTCGACATTAGCCTGCGTATCGCAGCATGAACCGTTGAAGCACTGATCTATGGCAGGACGCGACGCGTTAAGCTCGCCCCATTGCCGTCGTGGTGGCGGCGCCTACCGGAGGACCACCGTTGTCACGAATTGAGCCGATAACCACTTCGATCTCCCACGAGGACGGCATCGCTGTGTTGACGGTCGGCGGTGACGTCGACCTCGCCACGGTCCCGGCGTTCCAGGCGGCGATCACCGAGGCGCTCACGCAGGAGCCATCCGCCCTCGTCGTCGACCTGATAGCGGTGGATTTCCTCGCGTCCGCGGGTTTGCAGGCACTGGTCGCGACGCACGAGACCGTGAGCAAGTCGGCCCGCTTCGCGGTGGTGGCCGACGGGCCCGCGACCAGCAGGCCGATCCAGCTGACCGGCCTCGACCAGGTCTTCTCGCTGTATCCGACGTTGGCCGAGGCGTTGGGCGCGCTGAAGTCCGGTTCCTAGTTCCCGCAGCGTCGCTAGCTGCGATTTCGAACTGAGCGAGCGTCCCGATCTTGGGTTAGAGTCCGAACGCCGGCTTTGATCTTGAAGCCTTCTCCGCACCGGTCGGGACAGTTAGGACTGCAACCATGAGGTCAGCTCAGATCGGTCGTCGCATCGCCGCCCTCGCGGGTGGTGCCGCCGCGGTCGCGATGGTCATGTCCAGCGCATCGTGCTCCACCGAGGAGAAGGCGCCGGAAGAGACCACCACGACGACCACTACGACCACCACGACCGAGGCGCCGCCTCCGCCGCCGGTCGAGACCACCGACAAGGCGCCGCGCATCTCGCCGGGACCCAACCCGTTCTCGCCGACGGTGACCGCACCGCCTGCGCCGACGGCGATCCCGGGCGACCACTAGCCGTCCATCGACCCGGGTTCGAAATACGCTGACGTCCGTGAGTGTGCGGCATCTCGGCGTGCTGGCGCTGATCACGGCGGGCGTATTGGTACTCGTCTCCGATCTGCGCCCCGTCTCCGCGCGCTTCGGCGGCGAGGTGATCGCCGGGCCGTACTCCTACCTGTTGGCGAGCTCGACCGATCTGGGGCCCTCGCTCGACAGCGGGGTTCAGCTGACGATGGCGCTGCGCGACGAACACCGCCCCACGGGGGTGTACGCATGGGCCGACGGCCACGGTCTTTCCGTTCGCTGGCGCCCCGGTCATCCCTGGGCAGTGGTGGAAGGACCGGCGGCGTCCGTCGCGGATGCGTTCGACGTCGAGGTCCGTGACTACCGCGGCCGCCGCGGCCAGGTGTTCTACGCATCCCCGCAACAACCGGACGTGCCGGATGCGTTGCGCGAGGAGGTCTCTGAGATCGGCCGGATCCTCGGCTACGTGCCGCACCACAGGTCGCACATCTGGTCGCTGCCGCTGGATGTGCCGGACAAGGGCCTGACCCCCGAGGCGCTGCGCAACACCTACAACGCCGCGCCGCTGGCGGCAGCCGGCTACACCGGCAAGGGCACCACGATCGTGTTCTTCGCCTTCGACGGCTTCGACCAAGCCGACCTCGACAGCTTCGCCGACACCTACGACCTGCCCCGCTTCACCCCCGAGGTGATCGGTGAACTCGACGAACCGCGCGGGGAAGCCACGATGGACCTTCAGGTGGCGCACGCCGTCGCTCCCGATGCGCGCAAGGTCGTGGTCAGTGCGCTTCCGACCGTCACCGCCGACGGCGCGTTCGAACGCATCGGCCAGATGCTCGAGGAGACGGACCGCCGGTATCCCGGCGCCGTGTGGAGCTTCTCCATCGGGTGGGGCTGCGACAGGCTGATCACGGCCGCCGACCTCGCCCCCGTGCGCTCGGCGCTGGCCACCGCGCAGTCACACGGCACCACGGCGTTCAACGCAAGTGGCGACCTCGCGGGCCTCGAGTGCAAAGGCGGCGACGACTGGTCCTCTCCGCCGGGCGAGTCCGACGTCGGCCTGGACTCGATCGCCTCGCTGCCCGAGATGACCGATGTGGGCGGCACCACCCTGTCCACGGACAGCGACGGTCGGTGGCTGTCCGAGCAGGCCTGGTTCGACGTGCCGTTGTCGGTGGGCACGGGCGGCGGTGTCTCGGCGGTGTTCGACCGTCCGGACTGGCAGCGCGAGGTGTGGCCCGACCGCGACACCGACAGAAGGCTGACTCCGGACGTCGCGGCCGTCGCGGACCCGTTCACCGGTGTGCGCATCGTCTTTGCGCAGACGCCGTTGGTCGGTGGCGGCACGTCGCAGTCGGCACCGATCTGGGCGGGCCTGGCCGCGGTGATGAACCAGTACCTGCTCGCCAACGGCGGGCGCCCGCTCGGCGACCTGAACCCACTGCTGTACCGCATCTCGCGGGGCGCCCCGCTGCCGGCCTTCCGCGACGTCACCCTCGGAGGTAACGCGGTCGCGGACGCGCTGCCCGGCTATGACCTGGTGACCGGCCTCGGCACTCCGGACGTCGACAACCTCGTGCGCAACGTGCTCACGCTCCAGAAGGCGGCCGCATGACCACCGGTGACGACGACAGCGTGCCGACCGCCGAGTGCCGGGTCTGCAAGACCGACGTGCCGGCCGGCGAGTACTGCGGGTTGTGCGGATGCCACCTGACACCACGGCCGCGCGAGGGCCCGGACTGGTTGCGGCCGCTGGACTTCAGCGCCGCGCCGAACGAACACCTTCTGCAGGTCTCGGTCGCGAGCTCGCTGTTCCCGCACCTGCCGCAGCGCTCGCGCGCCGCGTTCCGGATCGGCCTTCTGGTGTTGGTGGCGGCGCTCGTCGCGTTCGCGTTCCTGCGGTTACCCGCCGCCGTGGTGTCCGTCGCCGCACTGGGATTACCGCTGCTGTTCGTCCTGTACCTGCGCGAGTCGGACGCGTTCCGCGACTTTCCCATCGGCACACTGGTTCTCACGGTCGCCCTGGCGGTGGGGCTCGGGGTGGGCTGGGCGTCGTTGACCGGTGCGGTGTTCGCCAAATCCTATGGTGTGGCGTTGGGTTCGGCGATCGTGGGCGAGCGGATGCTGCGCATGGGTATCGCGATTCCGCTCGGCGGGGTCCTCCTGATGTTGTCACCCGCCGTGATCGTTCGCCTGATGCGGCCGTCCTCACGAGAAGCGCTGGACGGCTTCATGATCGGGGCGCTGGGCGCCTTGAGTTTTTCCGCGGCAGCGACGCTCACGCGGCTGGCTCCACAGTTCGGCACGGGAGTGGTGAGCAAGCGGCCGATGGAAAGCCTGCTGGTCGAGGCGGGCATCAGGGGGCTGGCGGCGCCGTTGATCGCCGCGGCAGCCGGTGGATTGATCGGTGCCGCACTGTGGTTCACCCGGCCACCGAGCAAACGCGACCAACGCCCGGGTGTCGTGCGCGCAACGCTCATCGGCTTCGCGGTCGCCGTGCTGGGCGTGTATCTGGCGCTGGGCCTGATCGACGTCGCCCGCTTCCCGCAGGTGTTGATGTTGGTGGCCTACCTCGCGTTGGCGGGGGTGGCGTTGCTGTTGCTGCGGTTGGGCCTGCACCTGGCGTTGCTCCACGAGGCGCACGACGAGATCCGCGCAGAGGAACCGCTGCTGTGTCCGCACTGTGGACACGTCGTGCCGGACATGGCGTTCTGCCCGGCGTGCGGGGTGGCGACGCGTGCGTCGTCGCGCTCATCACGCAGGGCGAGGCGTGAATCGCGGCCGGTTCGCGGTGACCCCGAATGAGCGCACCGACGAATTTCTTTCCCGGGTACGCGGTTCCGGCCGGCGCATACGCGGCCGCGGCGCCGCGGCGGACCTCGCGCAGGCGGCTGGTGCTGACATGGTCGGCCGTGATCGCGGTGATCGCCGCCGCCCTGGTCGGGATGTCGGCGATGATGGCCAAGCCGCCGGTGCGCTACGTATGCCCACCCGACTGCGGGCGTCCGCCGACCGGCACCCCGGTGTCCATCAATCCCCGTTTCACCTCGCCGGACGGTGCGTTCTCGGTGTCCTATCCCGCGCCGGAGTCCGCCTACCGGGTGAGCACCAAGCCCAACGGGGTGACCGCCGAACTGCTCGCCGGTGACGGTGGGACGCTGCAGCTGTTCAGCGAACCCGCCGCGGGCCGATCCGCGCAGGAGATCGCAAAGTCGTTGGTGAAAGCCACTTTTCCCGACACCCGGACCGCTTATGAGATTCCCAACGCGATGGTCGGCTTCCACTCCGGATACGGCGAAGTCGCCGACTGTTGGCCGCAAGGCGCCAACAGCAGCTATCTGCGCATGCGCGTCCTGGTCGTGGCCGCGGTGAAGAACGACCTGGCGCTGATTGCGGCAGCAGTCGGGCCGTACCACCAGTTCAGCCCCGACTTCGGGTTCGGCAAACCATCCGGTGCCAACCTCCAGATCGCCCTGGATATGGGCAAATACGTCAACAGCTTCAGCTGGCGTGGGGATCGGCCCCGGTGATGCATTCAGATGGCGCCGTTGAACAGGCAGAGCCAGGCGGCGACCATCACGATGACCGCCAGGACCCCGGTCACGATCACGTGAGCCAGCAGATGCGTTCGGTCCTTCATTGCGGCGACGCTAGGTAGGTGGCCTGAGAAGTCTCTGGCAGCGCCTGCAGAATCCGCTGATTGACCCGAATCACACCGTCGATGTGACCTTCGCGGCAGCATGGTCGGGCATCGGGTCGTAACGGGCGAAGGTCCTGGTGAACGTGCCGGCGCCGTGGGCCAGCGAACGCAGGTCGATGGCGTAGCGGCTCAGCTCGACCGCGGGGATCTCGGCCTTGACCAGTGTGCGATCATCGCCGACCTTTTCGGTGCCGAGCACACGGCCCCGCCGCCCGGCCAAATCGCCCATGATGGCGCCGACGAAGTCGTCGGGAATCAGCACCGTCACCTCGTCGACTGGTTCGAGCAGGTTCACCTT
The DNA here is from genome assembly GCF_001665615.1 of Mycobacterium sp. 852014-52144_SCH5372336. NCBI lineage: Bacteria > Bacillati > Actinomycetota > Actinomycetes > Mycobacteriales > Mycobacteriaceae > Mycobacterium > Mycobacterium sp. 852014-52144_SCH5372336. The sequence continues at coordinate 20,349 of NZ_LZSW01000069.1, read as the reverse complement.
GGTCGCCGCGGCCGCTTCCCGCAGGGCGAGGCCACCGGCCATCTGGAAGGCGAAGTCGGACGAGTCGACGCTGTGGGCCTTGCCGTCGAACAGCGTGACGCGGATGTCGACAACCGGGTAGCCGGGGCCGACGCCCTTCTCCATCTGCGCCCGAATACCCTTTTCGACGCTCGGGATGAACTGGCGGGGCACCGCGCCGCCGACGACTTTGTCGATGAACTCGAAACCGGAGCCTTCGGGCAGCGGCTCGACCTCGATGTCGCAGACCGCGTACTGGCCGTGCCCGCCGGACTGCTTGACGTGGCGCCCGTGTCCTTTGGCCTTGCCGCCGAACGTTTCTCGCAATGGAATGCGCAACTCGACGCTGTCGACGGCGACGCCGTAGCGCCGCGAGAGCGCATCGAGGACCACGTTGGCGTGCGCTTCGCCCATCGTCCAGAGCACGATCTGGTGTGTCTCGGGGTTCTGCTCGATGCGCAGGGTCGGATCCTCGGCGGCCAACCGTTGCAGGCCGCCGGACAGTTTGTCTTCGTCGGTCTTCGCTCGTGGCTGCACCGCGATGGGCAGCAGCGGTTCGGGCATGCTCCATGGCCGCAGCACGAGCGGATCGGACTTGTCGGACAGCGTGTCACCGGTCTCGGCCCGGCTGAGACGTCCGATCGCGCAGATGTCACCGGCGATCACCGAGGAAGCGGGACGCTGCTGCTTGCCGAGCGGAAAGGACAGCGACCCGATGCGCTCGTCCTCGTCGTGATCCTCGTGCGCGGCGAGCGAGCCGGTCAAGGAGCCGCTCCCGCCGAAGAACGACGAGAAGTGGCCGGACACATGCACTGTCGAGTCGGGAGCGATGGTTCCCGAGAACACCCGGACCAGGCTCACCCGTCCCACGTAGGGATCGGATGTCGTCTTAACGACCTCGGCCAGCAGGGGGCCGTTCGGGTCGCACGGAAGCTCGGCGCGCGGTTTGCCCTGCGGCGTGAAGACCTCGGGCAGCCGGTGCTCGGGCGGTGAGGGAAAGCCGGCGGTGATGATCTCGAGTAGTTCCTGCGTGCCGACGCCCGTACCGCTGCACACCGGGAGCGCGGGGAAGAACGTCGCCCTTGCGACGGCTTTCTCCAGGTCGTCGATGAGCACCGACTGGTCGATCTCCTCACCGCCGAGGTAGCGCTCCATCAGCGTCTCGTCTTCGGACTCCTCGATGATGCCCTCGATCAGCAGGCCCCGGTGCTCGGAGATCGCGTCGGCGTACGAGTCGTCGGGTGCATGGGTGGCGGTGCGTTTACCATCGGCGTATTCGTAGTGCGTCTCGGACAACAGCCCGATCAGCCCGGTGCACGGTGAGTTCGCGGGCAGGTACAGCGGAAGTACCTTGTCGCCGAACGCCTGCTGCGCGCCGGCCAACGCGTTGGCGTAGTTCGCGCGGGCGTGGTCGAGTTTGGTGATGATCACGGCGCGCGGCATTCCCACCTGGCTGCATTCGAGCCACAGCGCCTTGGTGGGTTCGTCGACTCCTTCGTTGGCGGCGATCACGAACAGCGCGCAGTCCGCGGCACGCAATCCTGCTCGCAGTTCCCCGACGAAGTCGGCGTAGCCGGGGGTGTCGATGAGATTGACCTTGATGCCGTCGTGTCGTAGGGACGCGAGCGCAAGGCCTACCGAACGTTGTTGGGCGATCTCGGCGTCGTCGCTGTCGCAGACGGTGGTGCCGTCCTGAACGGAACCCTGTCTGGTCAGGACTCCTGCGGCCACCAGAAGTGCCTCGACGAGTGTTGTCTTGCCGCCACCCGATGGGCCCACCAGCACCACATTGCGGATGGCGGCCGGACTGTCCGCGTTCGGGGCGGCTCCGGCGCCCTGGGAATGTGTCGTCTTGTCAGCCATGACGTTCCCTTCCACGACGGCTGCGCTGCCGCCGCCAAAGTGTGTGTTAGACCACAATTCCCCTATCCGACAGCGAGCACAAGGGCTTGATCGATTTGGCGCTCAGGCCTGCCACCAAGCCCACTTCGTGATGGCCACGCTGACCACCGGGCCGTCGAGGGCGATCCGCTCATACTGTGGATACTTGTTGCGTAGCAGCGTGTATCCGGCCGCCAATTCTTCGCCGCTGTAGTGGATTTCGGCTAGGCCGTCGACGCGCACCCACCACAGCTGCGTCCAGTCGTCGTCGTAGTGGTCGACGAGCATGCTCACATGCGGGTTGCCCTCGATGTTGCTCAACCGCCGGAGGTTGCGCGTCGACTTCCGCTTCGCGTCGACGGCGGTGTAGGCCATCCCGGCGTGCACGGCGAACACGACCGGCACCAGGTGTGGCGCCCCTGCGGGACCCACGGTGGCGAGCGCCGCGACGGGCGCCGCGGCGAACATGGCCTCGGGCTCGAATGCGGCCATACTCATCGCTGGGACTGGCTGGGGCGCTGCGGTGCAACGCTGATCGGCGACCGCGTGACCGGTGTGCGCGTCACCCCGATCTCCGGGTCGCGGCCGGCTCTGGTCGGTGGAGTGCGCGGTCGGTTGGTCGCCGGCGGCGGAGGGGCGACCGGCGCCGCCGACGTCTGGACACGTGGGGGTGGAGCCGGCCGTGGCGACGGTGGCGGGGTGCTCGGTGATTGCGGTGGCGTGCGCGCCGGTGCCGTGGTCTGTACGGTCGGGCGGACCGGTTCGGACTCCTGGTCGGCCGGCTCGCCAGGCGAGTGGAGCACCAGCAGGACTGCGGAGACGACGAGCGCGACGGCCGCGATCGCGGCGGCGATCAAGACGCTGAGATTTCGTTTTGTCCGATACCAGGGCGGCGGCGCGGGCTCGAAATACCAGCTGTTCTCGTCGAATGCGTCGAACATCATGTCGCGCCCGGGCACCTTGTCGGGGTCGAAGACCCCGGCGTCGGCTTGCGGCCCCGGATCGGCGGCGTCCGCGACGTCGACCGGATCGTCTATCAGGTAGTCGAAGTCCCCCGAAACTTCGCGTCGCGCCACACGAGAATGCTAACGCCGGGCAAAGCGAACGGTCTGGCAAACTCCGATGGGAGTTGCACGTCGTCCACCGGGGCGATCCGGTGCGGTAGCCGCTGCACCACCGCGCCGACTCCTGACCATCGGAAGGTTCGGCATTGAAGATCACGACCCTGGCGGCCCCGTTCGCCGCATCCGTTCTGCTGCTGGCCGGTTCGGTCGCGTGCGCGTCGCCGGAACAGAGCGCTGACGGCGAGCGGATCCAGCCCGGTGTCAAGGCCGCAGAAGCCACGTCGGCAGACGATTTCGGCGGGATCGACGGGTTGATCGCGGCGGCCAAGAACGAGGGTGAACTCAATGTGATTGCCCTACCACCGGATTGGGCAAACTACGGCGCGATCATCAGGGCGTTCTCCGACAAGTACGGCATCACGGTCAACTCGGCGCAGCCCGACGCGTCGAGCCAGGAGGAAATCGACGCGGCCAATCAGCAGAAGGGCAGCAGCACCGCACCCGACGTGTTCGACCTCGGACAGTCCGTCGCGCTGGCCAACACCGGGATGTTCGCGCCGTACAAGGTGGTCAACTTCGACGACATCCCTTCGGCGTTCAAAGATCGGGACGGAACGTGGGTCAACGATTACGGGGGTTACATGTCGATCGGCTACGACTCGGCGAAGGTGCCGCCGGTCACGCGCATCGACGACCTGCTGAAGCCGGAGTACCGGAGCGCGGTGGCACTCAACGGCGACCCCACCCAGGCCGGTGCCGCGTTCTCGGGTGTGGTGATGGTCGCGCTGTCCCAAGGGGGTTCGGTCGACGACATCGCGCCCGGTGTCGAGTTTTTCCAGAAGTTGGCCGACGCGGGCAACTTCGTCCCCGTCAACCCGACGTCGGCCACCATCGAATCCGGTCAGACGCCGGTGGTGATCGACTGGAACTACGTCAACGCCGCCGAAAGCAAGAAGCTGCCGTCGTGGCAGGTGTTCGTTCCGCCGGATTACACCGTCGCCGGGTACTACTACCAGGCGATCAACAAAGATGCGCCGCATCCGGCCGCGGCGCGGCTCTGGCAGGAATTCCTCTACAGCGACGAGGGCCAGAACTTGTTCGCGCTCGGTGGTGTTCGACCGGTCCGTGCCGACAACATGGCCGCCGACGGCACTTTGGACAAGGCGGCGGCGGAATCATTGCCCGTGATCGACGGGCCGGTGACGGTGCCCTCACCCCAGCAGACCGAGGCCGCCACCAAATACCTGGCGGAGCACTGGGCCGCCGCGATCGGCTGACCTAACCGGAGTTCAGACGTCCTTGACCGGTTCGATGCCCAGGTCTCGGTACGTGACCAGCGCGGCGAACGGCACGCCCCGCGCGGCAAAGCGTTTGGCGGCGATGTCGCCGCGGTCCACCATCGGGATCACGCCGGTGACCACCGCACCCGCCGCGGTCACCCGGTCGAACGCGATCTCGGTCGAGCCGCCGGTGCTGATCACGTCGTCTACCAGCAACACCCGCGTACCCGGCGCCAAGCGGGTGCCCTCGATCCACTGTTCGCGACCGCGCGCCTTCTGCTCCTTGCGGACCGAGAACCACGCCTTGCCGGTGACCATCGCGACGCCGTGGGCCAGCGGGTCGGCGCCCATGGTGAGCCCGCCCACCGCGTCGAACTCGATGCCGCGGCTCTCAGCCAGCTCGGCGACCGCGCGGCTGACGATGGTCAACCGCTCACCGGTGTCGATCGCGTACTTGCCGTCGATGTAGTCGTGGCTGAGCTGGCCGCTGGCCAACTTGAACGGCTCCTCACGGCGCTCGTGGCCGCGGGTGGCGATCAGGTCGAACGCCGCTTGCCAGGTGGCCGGTCGCCCGGAGGGAGCCGCAGTCATGAGGTGATGGTATTTCAGCCGCGGCCCGCCAGGCGGGTCAGCTCGACGGCGGCCGAACGCAATTCGTCGATCGAGCCGAGCTTCTTGGGATAGCCGATCCGCGTGTAGGCGAGCCCGCGCTCGGTGGTGAGCCGCAGGTCGAGGCCGTACCGGTCGGCGCCGGTGCAGGTCGCCGCGGTGGTGTCCGGGTAGCCGCCCAGCGCCTTGGCCATTGCGACCAGCGTGTCGGCGTGATCGGCGTTGAGATGCGCAACGGCGCCGGCCGCCAACGGTTGCACCGGATCGGGCTGCGCGGCCGAATACGCCTCACCCGTCGTCGACTCCATCCGCCCGTAACCACCGACCCAGCGCACCCGCTGCACACGCAGCACCCACAGCGTGAAATCGCTGTAGTCGATGTAGTACTTGGCGGCGGCGACGGCAGAAAGGTGTGCCTCGCGCGCGGCGGCGAGTTCATCGTCGGCGGGTCGCTCCACCACCCCAGCGAGCGTGACCCGCCCGCTGGCCAGTGGGTCGGTCTCCGACGTCGGCGCGACAATCGCGATGCTCGCCCGCGGGTCGGCCAACAGGTTGCGGCCGTGCTCGGCGAGGTTGGACACGCACAGCACCGGGGCGCCGTCGAGCAATCCGTACGTCACGAATGACGCCCACGGATCGCCGTCGGCCGTCAGCGTCGCCAATGTTGCGGTATTGGTGGATGCGGCGATGGTACGAGCTTCCTCGGCGGCCGTCGGGCGCACGGAGTTGACGACCTCCGTCAGCGGCGGAGGAATCGACGGTGCATCGCCGGGGTCGCCGTGATCACGTGTGGCCACGCCGGAACGATACCGAAGTGAGCGTCGGCAGATTTTTCCACCGATTCGTTTCCTCGCGGCGTGGGTAGGTTGAAGGCCGTATGGATAAGCACAGCGGTGTCAGAGCATCCGCCGACCACGACCCGGCGGAGGGCAGTCACGTCGAGGACGGTGTCGTCGAGCACCCCACCGCCGAAGACTTCAGCCACGCCCGGATCCTGCCCGAGGACCGCACCTGGTTCAAACGTGCCGTCTTCTACGAGGTGCTGGTGCGCGCCTTCTACGACTCGAACTCTGACGGCATCGGGGATCTGCGTGGGCTGACCGAGCAACTCGACTACGTGAAGTGGCTTGGCGTGGACTGTCTTTGGCTCCCACCGTTCTACGATTCGCCGTTGCGCGACGGTGGCTACGACATCCGCGACTTCTACAAGGTGCTGCCCGAGTTCGGCACCGTCGAGGACTTCGTCGAACTGCTGGACGCCGCGCACCGCCGCGGTATCCGCGTCATCACCGACCTGGTCATGAACCACACCTCCGATCAGCATGCGTGGTTTCAGGAATCACGCCGCGACCCCGACGGTCCGTACGGCGACTACTTCGTGTGGAGCGACACCAGCGACAAGTACAACGACGCCCGCATCATCTTCGTCGACACCGAGGAGTCGAACTGGACCTTCGATCCGGTGCGACGGCAGTTCTACTGGCACCGCTTCTTCAGCCACCAGCCCGACCTCAACTACGACAACCCCGCCGTACAAGAGGCGATGCTCGATGTCCTGCGGTTCTGGCTCGACCTCGGCATCGACGGCTTCCGGTTGGACGCGGTGCCCTACCTCTTCGAGCGGGAAGGCACCAACTGCGAGAACCTGCCCGAGACCCATGCGTTCCTCAAGCACTGCCGCAAGGTGATCGACGACGAGTATCCGGGTCGTGTGCTGTTGGCCGAGGCCAACCAGTGGCCCGCCGACGTCGTCGAGTACTTCGGTGATCCGGACACCGGCGGCGATGAATGCCATATGGCGTTCCACTTCCCGCTGATGCCGCGGATCTTCATGGCGGTGCGACGCGAGTCGCGGTTCCCGATCTCGGAGATCCTGGCGCAGACGCCCGACATCCCCGAGATGGCGCAGTGGGGCATCTTCCTTCGCAACCACGACGAGTTGACGCTGGAGATGGTCACCGACGAAGAGCGCGACTACATGTACTCCGAGTACGCCAAGGATCCGCGGATGAAGGCGAACGTCGGTATCCGCCGACGGCTGGCGCCGCTGCTGGACAACGACCGCAACCAGATGGAGTTGTTCACCGCGCTGCTGCTGTCGCTGCCCGGGTCGCCGGTGCTGTACTACGGCGACGAGATCGGGATGGGCGACATCATCTGGCTCGGCGACCGCGACGCGGTGCGCACCCCGATGCAGTGGACGCCCGACCGCAACGCGGGCTTCTCGACAGCGACGCCCGGGCGGTTGTATCTGCCGCCGAACCAGGACGCGATCTACGGCTATCAGGCCGTCAACGTCGAAGCGCAGCGGGACATCTCGAACTCGCTGCTCAACTGGACCCGCACGATGCTCGCGGTGCGCAGCCGCCACGAGGCGTTCGCCATCGGGAGCTTCCACGAACTGGGCGGTTCCAACCCGTCGGTACTCACCTACGTCCGCGAGGTGGAGAGGGAGAACGGGACGAAAGACACGGTGCTCTGCGTCAACAATCTTTCGCGGTTCCCTCAGCCGATCGAGATGAATCTGCAGGCCTACAACGGATACACGCCGGTCGAGATGACCGGATACGTGGAGTTTCCCCGCATCGGCCAGTTGCCGTACCTGTTGACCCTGCCCGGCCATGGGTTCTACTGGTTCTCGCTGAAGGCACCCAGCCCGGAGCATGGAGAACAGTCATGACCCTGCCGTTCGAAGAGTGGCTGCCGCACCAACGGTGGTACGCCGGCCGCAGCCGCGAATTGGCCAATGTGCAGCAGGCGGCCCGTACCGCCCTGCGTGAGGATCTTGACCTCGTACTGCTCGACGTGTCCTACACCGACGGCTCGACCGAGCGCTATCAGGTGTTGGTGCGCTGGAACTTCGGAGCCGCGAATGCGGCGGCACCAGATAGGGGTCCGATTGACCATGAATTCCTAGAGGTCGCGACGATCGGTGTGTCCGCCGGTTCCTCGGGCGAGCGCACCGCCTACGACGCGCTGTACGACCCCGGCGCGGCGCAGTATCTGCTGTCGCTGATCGACTCGTCAGCGACGGTCGGGTCCGGCGCCGAGGCCGTGCGCTTCGTCAAAGAACCCGGCGTGGAGTTGCCGCTGGACGCGGCGCCGCGGGTCTCGTCGGCCGAACAGAGCAACACCAGCGTGGTGTTCGAGGAGAAGGCGATCCTCAAGCTCTTCCGCCGCATCACGCCGGGTATCAACCCGGACATCGAGCTGAACCGGGTGTTGGCCCGCGCCGACAACCCGCATGTGGCCCGGCTGCTCGGCTCGTTCGAGACCACCTGGGACGGAAGTGAGGACGGTGAGCCGTGCGCGCTCGGCATGGTCACCGAGTTCGCGGCGACCTCGGCCGAGGGCTGGGATATGGCCACCGCCAGCACCCGCGACCTGTTCGCCGAGGGCGACCTCTACGCCGACGAGGTCGGGGGCGACTTCGCGGGCGAGTCGTATCGGCTCGGCGAGGCGGTCGCGTCGGTGCACGCCACACTGGCCGACGAACTGGGCACCGAGACCACCGCGTTCCCGACCGACACGGCCTTGGAGCGGCTGGCGTCGGCGACCAAGTCCGTGCCCGATCTCGAGCAGTACGCACCGCTGATCGAGGAGCGGTACCGCAAGCTGTCGGACGAGACGGTCACCGTGCAGCGCATCCACGGCGATCTGCATCTCGGCCAGGTGTTGCGCATCCCCGAGGGGTGGCTGCTGATCGACTTCGAGGGCGAGCCCGGCCAGCCGCTCGAGGAGCGGCGCCGACCGGATTCCCCGCTGCGTGACGTGGCCGGGGTGCTGCGGTCGTTCGAATACGCCGCCTACCAACGGTTGATGGAACAGTCCTCCGACGAAGACCACGACCGTCAGCTCGGTGCGCGGGCCCGCGAGTGGGTGGACCGCAACGCCGCGTCGTTCTGCGAGGGGTACGCCGAGGTGTCGGGTACCGACCCGCGAGACTCCGGGCAGCTGCTGGCGGCCTACGAACTGGACAAGGCGATCTACGAGGCCGCGTACGAGGCGCGCTTCCGGCCGAGTTGGTTGCGGATCCCGATGAAGTCGATCGCGCGCATCATCGGCTGATCTGAGGTTGATCTGACCGTGGCCAAGTACTCGCTCAACGACGCTGCGATGGCCAAAGCACGCGAGCTCATCGATGCGCGCCAGTACGTGCTCGACAGCGACTGGGGCGAGGTACAGCCGCGCGCCGAGGCGCAGAACTCCTACCTGGACACGCACTCGTGGGAGGACTACGCGGCCTGGCATCTCGGCCTGACCGAGGGCGCGCGCGCCGAAACCAAGGCGCGGTACGCGTTCGTCTACGGCGACTTTCGGCGACTCCACCGGTCGGGGCTGATCGCGTGCGTGTACCGGGCGTCGGAGTGGCGACACAAGGACGTCGAACTCGCCGCCCACCACCTGCTGCAGTACCTCGACGGAAAGACCGGGCTCAAACCGTCGCGGCCTATCGATGAAGCATGAGGTCGAGTACGCGCTCGCTCAACGCCGCAGGCTCGCGCGGTGCCGACCGCACTTCGTGCAACAAGCCGATGCCTGTAGCGAACAGGAGAGCCGAACGCAGATCGGCCTCGCCGTCGTCGAATCCGTAGTCGACGAGCGCCTCCCGCACGGCGCTGCGCACCCGCACATCGCTCTGCTGGACGCTGGCCAACACCGTCTGGTCGGTCAACGACCAGACCCGCATCGCGCGCTCCAAGGCCCACTGGTCGGGACACATCAGCGTCTGGATCATCGCCGCCAACCGGGCGCGGGGCTCGGCACCGCGCATGTCCTCGAATCGGCGTCGCTGTTCGTCGTGCAGGTTGGCCCACGCACGGGCGAGCGCGTCGCGGTAGGCAGGCATATCGGTGAAGTGCCAGTAGAAGCTGCCCTTGGTGACGTCGAGACGCTCACACAGACGGCCGATCCGCAGCGCGCCGGGGCCGCCGTCGGCGAGCACATCAAAACCAGTCTGGATCCAGTCTTGAGCGGTCACCCGGCGCCCGGTGCTGGTGGGGGCCGTCATGCAGGGCAGCATACGGCGACCGTCCCAGCATTACTGACACTCACGAAAATTATGGAAGTGCGCGAGTCGTGGCGGGGTGCACGTCGCGACGAAGGAATTGGACGGCAACCGTGGCCGCCGGTAGGCGCCGCCGCTCATCGGCTCCTACTCGCCCCGCCAGGGCGTGTGACAACTCAGACTGTCATTCACGACGGCCACGGTTGCTGTGGGACAAACCGTAGCACAAAAGGATGTCACCGTCAGGGATTTCGACGGTCAAGAAGCCTGTCGCACAGTCGTTTTCGGCGATCGTCGGGCCGGATACGGCTGGCTGCCGCGGGTCGGTCGGCGGACGGTGGGGGTCGGTCCGCCGCGCGGTGCGGCGTTTAGCCACCGGGCAGGTGGGCAACCGAATACCTGTGAGCGCAAACCCTGACCCAGGTTATTCACCCAACGACGGCGGCGGCGTCGGCGACACGCTGCGCCCGACGGAGGCCTTGGACTCCGACGACGTGCGCAACGACGACGGCGACGAGACCGTCGATCCGCCAGAGGGGTGGCGTGAAGCCGACAAGATCAATGCCGACGGAGAGGTCGACGAGAGCCTCGACGAGAAACTCGCCGCCGAAGAGCCCGAGCAGCCTGAGCTGAACCAGCCGATGAGTGAGCCGAGCGGCGACACCGAGCTGCGCCCCGACGACCAGCTCGAGCGCATCGACCCCGACCAGCACGGCCGCGACATGGGCCAGATCGACGGCACCCCCGAAGACGGCGATTCGTTCTTCCCAGTGGTCGAGTAGGGGACCCTTCTTCGGCGCCGAATCTGAGCTTGTGATCGAAAATCCGGCGATTTGTCGCGCACAACCTCAGTTTCGCGGGGCCCTGACAACGGAGGCGGCTACTCCTCCGTCGCCGCTTGCAGCACCAGAACGGAACGCGCCGCGACCTGAACCTTCTGCCCGGCTTCGACGGGTGTCGGTTCGTCGCCGTCATCGGCCGCAGTGTCGATCACCGCGATCCAGGAGTCCCCGAACTTCTTCTCCGGCATCACGAAGTCGATCGGTTCGTAGTGGGCGTTGAAGCACAGCACGAACGAGTCATCGACGATGCGCTGCCCGCGCACGTCGCGATCGGGAATGCCGTTGCCATTGAGATACACCGCGATTGACTTCGCGTAACCCGTTTCCCAATCCTCGTCGCTCATCTCCGACCCATCGGGTGCGAACCAGGCGATGTCGGGCAGCCCGTCACCGCCGCGCTGGCGTACGGGCCGCCCGGAGAAGAACCGGCGCCGGCGGAACACCGGGTGCGCCGCGCGCAGCGCCGACACCTTGCGGGTGAATTCCATCAGATCGGTGTCGGGGTCTGACCAGTCGATCCACGACAGTTCGTTGTCCTGGCAGTACACGTTGTTGTTGCCCTGCTGGGTGCGACCGAGTTCGTCGCCGTGGGCGATCATCGGAACGCCCTGCGAAAGCAGCAGCGTCGTAAGGAAATTGCGCTGCTGTCGCGATCGCAGCGCGTTGATCTCGGGATCGTCGGTCGGCCCCTCCGCGCCGCAGTTCCAGGACCGGTTGTGGCTCTCGCCGTCGTTGTTGTCCTCGCCGTTGGCCTCGTTGTGCTTCTCGTTGTAGGACACCAGATCCCGCAGCGTGAAGCCGTCGTGGGCGATGACGAAGTTGATGGAGGCGACGGGTCGCCGGCCGGTCTGCTCGTACAGATCGGCCGAACCCGTTAAGCGATAAGCGAGTTCGTCGAGCGTGGCGGGCTCACCGCGCCAGTAGTCGCGGACCGTGTCGCGGTATTTGCCGTTCCACTCCGTCCACTGCGGCGGGAAGTTGCCGACCTGGTAACCACCGGGCCCGACATCCCACGGCTCGGCGATCAGCTTGACCTGGCTGACCGTCGGATCCTGTTGTACGAGTTCGAAGAATGTCGACAACCGGTCGACGTCGTAGAACTCGCGGGCCAACGTGGAGGCCAGGTCGAACCGGAAACCGTCGACGTGCATCTCGGTCACCCAGTACCGCAACGAATCCATGATCAGCTGAAGTGAATGCGGATGGCCGACGTTGAGGCTGTTGCCGGTTCCGGTGTAGTCCATGTAGTACCGCTTGTCGTCTTCGACGAGCCGGTAGTACGCGCCGTTGTCGATGCCCCGCATGGACAGCGTGGGGCCCAGGTGGTTGCCCTCGGCGGTGTGGTTGTAGACCACGTCGAGGATCACCTCGATGCCTGCCTCATGCAGTGCGCGGACCATCGCCTTGAACTCCTGCACCTGTCCGCCGGGATTCGGGCTGGAGCTGTACTTGGAGTCGGGCGCCAGGAAGCCGATCGTGTTGTAGCCCCAGTAATTGGACAGGCCCTTGTCGATCAGCGTGGAGTCGTTGGCGAAGTGGTGCACCGGTAGCAACTCGATCGCAGTCACCCCGAGCGACTGCAGATGCTCGATGATCACCGGATGCGCCACGGCCGAATAGGTGCCGCGGATGTTCTCGGGAATATCGGGGTGCGTCTGCGTCAGGCCCTTGACGTGGGCCTCGTAGATGACGGAGTCGGCGTACTCGTAGTCCGGTGGGCGGTCGTTGCCCCAGTCGAAGTACGGGTTGATGACCACCGACTTCGGCATGCTCGCGGCGGAGTCGTCGTCGTTGCGGCTGTCGGGGTCGCCGAAGTTGTAGCTGAACAGCGACTGGTTCCAGTCGAAATTGCCGTCGATGGCCTTCGAGTACGGATCGAGCAGCAGCTTGTTGGGGTTGCAGCGCTGACCCGACGGCGGGTCATAGGTGCCGTGCACCCGGTAGCCATACCGCTGACCCGGCTCGATGTTCGGGATGAAACCGTGCCAGACAAACGCGTCGTTCTCGGGCAGCGTGATCCGGGTCTCGGTGCCATCGGCGTCGAACAGGCACAACTCGACCTTCTCGGCGGCCTCACTGAACACCGCGAAGTTGGTGCCCGTCCCGTCGTAGGTCGCTCCGAGCGGGTAGGCCTTACCGGGCCAGACCTCCAGGGACGCGGCTTGGGGGGCGGGGGCTTGGGTCAATTCTCACTCCAGACGACGACACACACGGACAACGAGACGATACGGGTGTGCCCGATGCGGCAGCATCACAACCAACTACGCACAAACATCACACCAGCCAGGAGAAACGCGTGCCCGCCCGCCCCGACCTGCCCGGTTACCGCACGCTGCTGACCGGCGTCGAGGACGGGGTGGCGACCATCACGCTGAACCGGCCGCGGCAGCGCAACGCCGTCGGCGACGGCATGCGCGACGAACTCGCCGACGCGTACCGGCGGCTCGGCGGCGACGACGCGGTGCGGGTGATCGTGCTGACCGGAACCCCGCCTGCGTTCTGTGCAGGCGCCGACCTGGCCGCCGGCGAAGCCACCTTCGCCGCCCCGGGCTCGGGCTTCAGCGCGGCCGGTATCGATGTGCCCGCGTGGACGCTGCCCAAGCCGGTCATCGCGGCGGTCAACGGGCACGCGATCGGGTTGGGGCTGACGCTGGCGCTGCAGTGCGACATCCGGTTCTTCGCCGCCGGGGGCCGCTACGGCGTCGTGCAGGTGCGGCGCGGAGTGGTCGGTGACGCCTATTCCCACTGGATCCTTCCGCGCCTGGTCGGTGTCGCCAACGCGGCCGAAATACTGCTGAGCGGAGCCACTTTCGACGGGACGAGGGCGGTGCAGCTCGGGTTGGGCAGCCGGGTACTGCCCGCCGACGAGGTGCTGCCCGCCGCGTTGGACCTCGCCCGCGACATCGCCGTCAACACCGCGCCGATGTCGGTGGCGGCCAGCAAGCGGCTGCTGTGGGACGCATACGACCTCGATCGGTCCGAAGTCGGCGCCCGCGAGACGCAGATCCACCTGCAGCTGATGGGACACGACGACGCCAAGGAAGGCGTGCGGGCGTTCCTGGAGGGCCGGGCGCCGTCGTGGACGGGTAAGCCGGTCGACCCGACAGCCGGCGACTAGACGATCTTGACGCCCGCCGCGCGCAGGTCTTCGACGGCCTTGGCGGTCGACTCGGCGGCGACCCCGGCGGTCAGGTCGAGCAGGACGCGTGTGGTGAACCCGTTGGCTACCGCGTCGGCCGCCGTCGCCCGCACGCAGTGGTCGGTCGCGATGCCGACCACGTCGATCTGGTCGACTCCGCGTTCACGTAACCAGTCGGCCAGCGTCGTCCCGGCCTCGTCGCTGCCCTCGAAGCCGCTGTAGGCCGCCGAGTACTCGCCCTTGGTGAAGACCGCCTCGACCGCATCGGGCCGGAACTGCGGATGAAAGTCGGCACCGGTGGTACCGACCACGCAGTGCCGCGGCCAGGACGTCACGAAGTCGGGGTTGTCGGAGAAGTGGTCGCCGGGGTCGATGTGAAAGTCCTTGGTGGCCACCACATGTGAGTATTCGGTCTGGTCGGCGAGCAACTGGCTGATGTTGCGGGCGACGTCGGTGCCGCCGCTGACGGCCAGCGAGCCGCCCTCGCAGAAGTCGTTCTGCACGTCGACGATGATGAGCGCCTTCATGCTTCCCGACGCTACCCGCCGAACAGCAGGTACAGCCCGGTGAATGTGTAGCCGACCATGACCAGCATCATCGCCAGCTGCCCGGTCAGCTGATGGGCCGACGGCAGCAGGCGCAGCGCGCGGTCGTGCGCGGCGACCACACCGGCGACATGCCCGGCCAGGACGAAGCCGACCTTCAGCGTCGCCAGCACCGCAGGGTGTTGCGACAAGAAGTAGCTGACCTCTGCGTCCTGCAGCCACAACAGGTTCCACCCACGTGCCAGCGGGTCGGCCAGCAGGATGATCGTCTGCTGACCGCGTTCGACCAGATAGGTCAGGTAGTGGGCGAACACGTAGCCGATGACGATCGGGATCAGCGAGTGCGCCATCAACCCCGGCAACTGGCGGCGCCGGTCGCGGTCCACGCCGCCGGTCGTGATCGAAGCGAGCCAGAAGGTCGCCGCGACGACAGCTGCGAACGTCGCCAAGCCGGCGGTCTTGATCAGGGTGGCGGTCAGCGTCGACGAAGAATGGTCGTCGACGAAGTTCCGCCATTCGGGCATCGCCGAAAAGCTGTCGAACGCAGTCGACCCCAAGAGCACCGCCATGACCACCACGAGGCCCGGACGCACCGGAAGCGACGGGAGATGGTCGAACGGATTGCCGATCGCCACGCGGCCCGTGTCGGGGTCTCGGCGAAACGGCGAGAGCCGCGAGGCCACCACGCTGTACATCTCGAACGGGTCGGCCCGCGTACACCAACGCTCACCGCACACCAGCGCACCGACCAGCGTGACCACGAGGTAGATCAGCAGCCAAATGCGGATGGCGTCAAGCGAACCCGGATCCGGACTGGCCAGCTCCAGCCAGACGAACGCGAACAGTCCGAAGGCCGCGGGCCAGTATCCCAGCCACGCGGGGTACGTCAGGCGCAGCGACCGCCCGCCCAACAACCGAAGAACTGCCCGCACCGGCGATATCGCCCGCCACACCGGCCCGATGATCAGCGACACCGCCACCAGGCCCACCCACAGCAGCACGTAGAACACACCGGGTAGCGGATTCCTCGCGTCTTGGGGACCGAGGACCGCGGCGACACCGACCCACACCGCGAAACCCAACCCGCCGAGCGCCAGGGCCCAACGGGTCACGGGCGCATCGACCACCGCCGTCACCCAACGAGGCAGGGGGCGAACGGAATTGGCCGGATCGAACTTGGGCTTCTTCCAGGCGAGCGCCACCACGGCGAAGGTGAACGTCAACGCCCATGCGGCCCCGACCACCGCGTAGGTGAACGGAATCGGCAGATCCGTCGAACCGCCGAGACCGTGGGCCAGTACGGAGACCGACGGCCCCGACATCACTGCTGGACTTGAACGGTCGCGATGACGCGATTCAGGTCGTGCAGTTCGATCTCGACGTTGCCGGGCACGTCGACCGTGAACTGGAACTGTTGGCCAGGTGTGGGATCCACCTTGAAAGTGTGCTCGGGCACCGAATGCACATGCAGCTCGTCGGCCGCGTCGCTGTTGACCCGCAGCACGATCGGCTCACCGACCTTGCCTTGAATCTGTGCGTTGGTGGGGTCGACGTTGCCGTTTTCGATCGTGACGTCGATGGTCAGGCGATCGGGTGGGCGCTGTTGATCCGGCATGTCGGCGGCGCCGACGGTCGACTGGGCGGGACTACTCGCTTCCGGTTCGGAATCGCGCGAGCCACCGCATCCGGCGACGAGAAGTGTCGCAGCGATGCAGACCGCGCTGGAACGGATGAGTGTCGGTTTCACGTTGTGTTTTCCCCGTTGGATTCGACTTCTCGTTTTCGACGGTTCTTCACTGCTATGTAGACCACCACCCCGGCGACGATGATCGCCGGGGCGAAGGCGGGCACCGCGATCCACACCGGGTGGTCGGCGAGGATCACGACATCTGCGCTGTCCGGCGCGCCCGTCATGATTGCGCGCTGGGTTGTAATTCGGCCTCACTTCCGCTGGGCTCGCTCCGGTTGATCCGGCCGCCACCCCAGGTGACACCGGCGACCATGGCGAGCGAGCACGCAAGCACGATCAGGCATCCGATCAGCCACAGCGACTGGGGGATGTCCGGGCTGCGTTCGCGCTGCAGGATCGTGATCTCCGAGACGAACGGACGCGTCATGTTCGGTTCGGCGGGCACTTCCTCCGCGCCGATGGCGGGATCGCCGGCCAGGTAGATCGGCACCGCCGCGAGCATCCGGCCGTCGTGGACTCGCAGCAGCGTCTTCCACGTCCCGGAGACCGGCATCGGCTCGGTGGAGCGGTAGTGGCCGGGCCCGACCTGCTCGAGGTTGTCGATGAACATGCCTCGATGGTTGGGCAGGCCGCCCTGCCAGCCGAGCACCGAGACCCAGTTCGGATCCTCGCTCAGCAGGTTGGCGGGTGTGAGTTGCACGTCGGCGGTCACGAACCGCGCGTCATCGTCACCGGGAGCTTCGGTCAAGACAATGGTGGCGTTGGCGTTCTCGGGAACGTTGTAGCGGAGGCCGTTGGCTGCGGCGCCGCCGATCGCAAGCACGGTCAACACCACCAGGCCCACGCCCAGCGCCCGCCGCGGGAGTCGTTGTTCTGTCAACACCATCCCGATAAGTGCGCCGCAGGCGCCGCTCAGGATGGCGACGGGTACGGCCATCGCCAACGCCTCGGGCCAGATGCCGGTGTGCCACGGCAGGTGGTAGACGGCGTTGATCCACAGCGACTCCAGCCACAGACCGACGGTGCCGACGCCGAGGCCGGCCACGGCGCCGAAGAGCACCGGACGCTTGATCAGCGGGGTCAGGCCGAGAAGTTCGACCACGACGGCCGCGCCGAGATACAGAGGGAACCAGTTGATCGGGGCGTCGAGTACGGGACCGACGAGGAATGCCACGATCCCGCGCAGGCCGATGGCAATGACGGCGGCGATGAGTGCCGCACCGCGGCCGAGGAAGAAGCGCGCGGCAACCAACGCGAGCGCGGCGGCCGCGGCGATCAGCATGGGCTGGAAGACCTGGCGGAACTGCGGGACGCCGAAGTCGAACTCGATCTGGTAGACGGACATGCCGATCAGCACGCCGGCGAACGCCAGGTACTGAATGAACTTCAGGCCGATACCGTCGGGCGGCGTGTCAGGCGTTCGGACCCGCTTGCCCTCGAGTTCGAGGTAGGCCGCCGCCAACGTGGAAAAGCCTGCGCCACCGATCATCATCAGGTGGGTGGGGCCCCAGAGCGTGACGTCCTGGCCGAAGATGCGATGCCACATGTCGTCGAGGGGGAATCCGAGAAGCGCGTAGACACCGCACCCGGCCATGAC
This sequence comes from Mycobacterium sp. 852014-52144_SCH5372336, assembly GCF_001665615.1. Taxonomy (NCBI): domain Bacteria; kingdom Bacillati; phylum Actinomycetota; class Actinomycetes; order Mycobacteriales; family Mycobacteriaceae; genus Mycobacterium; species Mycobacterium sp. 852014-52144_SCH5372336. The sequence continues at coordinate 2,676 of NZ_LZSW01000069.1, read as the reverse complement.
GACGCCGCCGACCGGGGCGTACCAGTGGTCGGTGATGCGCACCGCGGCCGGCCCGGGACGCTCTTCCTCGCCGCGGGGCAGCACCATCGCCGTGCAGCCGGCGAGGAAGATGCCGAACAGGCCGATGAGGATGAAGTAGTGAGCGGGGTTGGCGAGCGCGCCGTCGTCGCGGCCGTTGCCGATGTGCAGGCTGACGTCCCAGATGAACCCGAATAGCGCGCAGATGATCGACGCGGTGAAGATCGCGATCGGCAGGGCGACCCACGACGGGCGCTTGAAGCGGCGACCGGACCAGTCGCCGAGGCGAGCCAGCCAGTTGATCTTGTGCGTGCGGTGCATCCAGCCGATCCACAACATCAACGCCGCGACCACAGCGGCGACGGCTGACAGAAGGATGATCTCGTGGATGGCGGTGCCACCGCCCTCGCTCTGCGCCAGAACCGAGATCTCTGAGGCTTTCCAAGTACTCGTCATATGCCCACCTGCCCGAAGTCGGAGAAGCTCCTTACTCGTCGGTAATGTTGCCAGAACCCGCGATACCGAAACCAGGGGTATCGGGTAGCGACAACATGAATTGTCTCAAGCGTTGTGTCGGTGTGGGCCTTAGCGGTCGCGACGGCAGTGGTCCGGCAACGAGGGGCCTCGGGCTGATCCATCGGCATCAGGGCTTCAGAATGGTCTTGACCATGCCGTCTTCCTTCTTCTGGAAGGTTTCGTACGCGCCGGGAGCGTCCTCGAGCGGAAGCCGGTGGGTGGCGAACTGCTCGACGCCCAGCGGATCCTCGGCGGTCAGCAACGGCATGATGTCGGGCACCCACTTCTTGACGTTCGCCTGGCCCATCCGCAGCTGGATCTGCTTGTCGAACAGGGTCATCATGTTGATCGGGTCGGCGGCGCCGCCGTAGACGCCGGACAGCGAGATCGTCCCGCCGCGGCGGACGAGGGCGATCGCGGAGTTCAAAGCGGCGAGCCGGTCGACGCCGGCGTTCTTCATCACGACGCGGCCGATGGGTGAGGGCAGGAAGCCGCTGGCGGTCTGCATGGTTTCGGCGACGGGAGATCCGTGCGCCTCCATGCCGACGGCGTCGATGACCGAGTCGGCGCCGCGACCCTCGGTGTGGCTTTTGACGACCTCGTCGGCGTCGTCGGTGCGAAGGTCGATCAGCTCATCGCAGTAGGCGCGAGCGCGGGAAAGCCGCTCGTCGACCAGGTCGATGCCGATGACCTTGCAGCCCTTGCGGTGTGCGGCGATACGGCAGGCCATCGAGCCGATCGGACCCAAGCCGAGGACGACCAGGGTGCCGCCGTCGGGTACCGCGGCGTACTCGACAGCTTGCCACGCCGTGGGCAGCACGTCGGAGAGGTAGACGTAGCGGTCGTCGGGGCCGTCGTTGGGCACCTTGATGTGGGTGTACTGCGCCTGCGGGACGCGCAGGTACTCGGCCTGCCCGCCGGCGACCTCGCCGTAGAGCTTGGAGTAGCCGAAAAGCGCGGCGCCCGTCCCTTGGTCGCGGTTCTGGGTGGTTTCGCACTGGCTCTGGAGGCCCTGGCCGCACATGAAGCAGTGGCCGCAGGAGATGTTGAACGGGATCACGACGCGGTCGCCGGGCTGCAGACCGTCGACCTGGCGCCCGACCTCCTCGACGACGCCCATCGCTTCGTGGCCCAGGATGTCGCCGGGGTTCATAAAGGCGCCGAGCACCTCGTAGAGGTGAAGGTCCGAGCCGCAGATGTTGGTGCTGGTGACTCGGATGATCGCGTCGGTGGGTTCCTTGATCGCGGGATCGGGCACGTTGTCGACGGACACTTTCCGACGACCCTGCCAGGTGACTGCTCGCATGGGCGCCTCCTCGTGGTCTGAGGGTGGCGTGCCCATTCGAGTGAGTGCCAAACTTCGGCTTAGTGCTTGAACGGGGCGCGAGTGTCAGATGGTGGCGTCGGTGGCGATCGCGTCCTGCATGAGGACGCTCAGGTGCTGCCAGTAGATCCAGTCGGCGATGGCGGCGCGCTGGTCGGCGGCATCGGTCGCGGTATGTGCTCGGTGTAGCGCAAGTTCCTGGGCGTGGTCGGCATAGGTGACGAAGCACTGCAACTGGACCGGGGCGCGGTCGGGTGAGTTGCTGAGCAAGGGACGAAAGACCTCGAACCACAGCAGCGCGCGACGGTCCTCTGGGGGAGTGGCGTCGGTGGGCGGTGGAGGCAGCACCTCGGAGAGGCCGGTGGGCGTGATAGCGGCCAACTTGGTTGCTGCATCGGGGGATATCACCTGGAGGCGATGACGGCCATCCATCCGGCCTTTCTCGGGGATATCGTCGGGACGCAGGACGATCCGGGGTGCGCCGGGGTCGAAGCCCTTGAACTGGTCCTCGGTGGCGATGACGGCGCGGAGTTCGGTGTTGTGGTGCTGCGCCCAACCATGAAGTGCGAGAATCGGATACGTTGCCCATGATCCACGAACATGAGCGGGGATCCCTTCGTCGGCAGTGGCCATCTTGACGCGGTCGGGCAGCTTGACATCCTCGGGGATGTAGCCGAGGCCATAGTTATTGGCGACGACAATGGTCCCGTCTTTGGCGAGGCCGGTGACCCAGTAGAACCCCATGTCGGTGATGCCGACGTTCAGGGCAGCCGCGATTCGTTGGGCGAGTTGAGTGGGATCTGTCTCTTATACACATC
>NZ_LZSW01000068.1:0-6554 GCF_001665615.1 Mycobacterium sp. 852014-52144_SCH5372336 | reverse complement strand
TCGCCGCTTGATCGTCGTCCGCCGGGTTGAATTGGCGGACTCCTCAGCGCGGCTCGTCCCTCGCCGCTTGATCGTCGCCCGCCGGATGTCGGCGCTCTGAGGCAGTATCGAGACCGTGAGCCTGGTTCTGCTGTATCTGGTCGTACTTGTCCTGATCGCCGTGGTGCTGTTCGCCGTCGGCAGCGTCGTGTTCGGGCGCGGTGAACCGCTGCCCCCGTTGCCGCGGGAGACCACCGCTACGGTGCTGCCCGCCTCCGGCGTGACGAGCGCCGACGTCGACGCCGTCAAGTTCGCCCAGACGCTGCGCGGCTACAAGACCAGCGAAGTCGACTGGGTGCTCGACCGGCTGGGCCAGGAACTCGACCTGCTGCGCGGTCAGCTGGCCACCCTGCGGGCCACCCACGGCATCGAAGACGACGAGCCCATCGAGGGTGGCGCGCACGCATTGCAATCCGAGGAGGAGTCGTGACCGCAGCCACCCCGGAGACCTCCGAAGAACCCTCCTTCGAGCCCGACGGCCGTGTCCGGTGCGCGTGGATCGACGAATCACGTTTGGCCCCAGCTGATTTCATTCTCTACCGCGACTATCACGACACCGAGTGGGGGCGGCCGCTTCGCGACTCGGTTGCCCTCTTCGAGCGGGTGAGCCTCGAAGCGTTCCAGAGCGGGCTTTCGTGGCTGGTGATCCTGCGCAAGCGGGAGAACTTCCGCCGAGCGTTCCACAATTTCGACATCGACCGGGTCGCGCGCTACACCGAGCGCGACATCACGCGGTTGATGGGCGATGCCGGGATCGTGCGCAACCGCGCGAAGATCGAGGCCACCATCGCCAACGCGCAAGCGGCGGCCGACCTGCGTGACGCGGGAACCGACCTGGCCGAGCTGTTGTGGTCGTTCGCACCGCGGCCCCGGCCGCGGCCCGCCAGCTTCGCCGAGATTCCCGCCGTCACCCCCGAGTCGACCGCGATGGCCAAGGAATTGAAGCGCCGCGGCTTCCGCTTCGTGGGACCCACGACCGCCTACGCGTTGATGCAGGCGACCGGAATGGTCGACGATCACACCGCCGACTGCTGGGTACCGGCGACTTCAGCGGCACCCGGTAAGCGGCCTTAGCCGGGTCTTTGCACACCGAACGGCGCCGATAGGGAACAATAGAGGCGTTCAGTAGCAGTTTCAGTGCCGGGAATGTCAAACGAGTGGGCAGTCTCGGCCCCGACCGAGCCCGCGGGCGGGCCGGCTCATCTGGAGGGAGCACTCGATGGCGGCGATGAAGCCCCGGACCGGCGACGGTCCACTGGAAGCAACCAAGGAGGGGCGCGGCATCGTGATGCGGGTACCACTGGAAGGCGGCGGGAGACTCGTCGTCGAGCTGACCCCTGATGAGGCCGCCGCGCTCGGGGATGAACTGAAGAACGTCACGAGCTGACGGTTCCGCTGTGACCGGCTACGCCGGATTGCCCACTTTCTGGTAGATCTCCAAGGTCTGCTCGGCGATGTGGGCCCAGGAGAACTCCTGAATGCAGCGCTGCCGCCCGGCCTCGCCGTATTGGCGCGCCCTCTCGGGGTCGGCGATCAGCTCGTTGACCGTCGCGGCCAACCGGCTCTCGTAAGCCGGCGCGTCCTGCGGGTCGTAGTGCACCAACCGTCCGGTGTGTCCGTCGGCCACCACCTCCGGAATGCCGCCGACGTCGGAGGCCACGACCGCCGTCGCGCATGCCATCGCCTCCAGGTTCACGATGCCCAGCGGCTCGTACACTGAGGGGCATACGAAAACAGTTGCAGCGGATAGTATTTCGCGAATCTTGACGATGGGGAGCATCTCGCGCACCCAGAAGATCCCGGTGCGGGCGTGCGACAGGTGCTGAACCGCCTCGGTCACTTCGGCGGCGATCTCGGGGGTGTCGGGCGCTCCTGCGCACAGCACCAGCTGCACATCGGGGGCGAAATCGTGGGCCGCGGCGATCAGATGGGCAACGCCCTTCTGCCGCGTGATCCGACCGACGAACGCCACCATGGGCCGCGACGGGTCGACGCCGAGTTCGGCCAACACCGATTCGCCCGGCTCCGGGTGAGCCGGATACCAGACCTCGGTGTCGATCCCGTTGCGCACCACGTGGACCCGATTCGGGTCCAACGCGGGATAGGTGCGCAGGACGTCCTCGCGCATACCGGAGCTGACCGCGATCACCGCGTCGGCGCCCTCCACCGCCGTCTTCTCCACCCACGACGAGACCCGGTAGCCGCCGCCGAGCTGTTCGGCCTTCCACGGGCGCATCGGCTCCAGCGAGTGTGCGGTCAGCACGTGCGGCACCCCGTAGAGCAGTGCGGCGAGGTGGCCGGCCAGGCCGGTGTACCAGGTGTGCGAGTGCACCACGTCCGCGTGTGCGGCGGCATTGACCATGTTGAGGTCGGCCGACAGCATCGACAGCGCGGCGTTGGCGCCGATCAGCGCGGGGTCGGGTTGCGCGACGATCGCGTCCGCACGCGGGGCGCCCATGCAGTGCACGTCGACCTCGCAGAGGCGGCGCAGCTGAGCGACCAACTCGGTGACGTGAACCCCCGCCCCGCCGTAGACCTCGGGTGGATATTCCCGAGTCATCATCGCCACCCGCATGAATTCGACCCTAGTTACGGGCGCAAGCCGCCGCTGGAGTGATCGTGTCGGAACCGCCGGATCTGCGTCGAAGACGTTGACTCGTCGTGGAATGGGTAGCCCAGGACAGAAGCGGCCGATAGGTTTGAAGCATGAGGGAACTGCCACACGTGCTGGGCATCGTCCTGGCCGGCGGGGAGGGCAAGCGGCTCTACCCGTTGACCGCGGATCGAGCCAAGCCCGCCGTTCCCTTCGGCGGCGCCTACCGCTTGATCGACTTCGTGCTGTCGAATCTGGTCAATGCGCGGTATCTCCGGATTTGCGTGCTGACGCAATACAAGTCGCACTCACTTGACCGTCACATCTCCCAGAACTGGCGATTGTCGGGCCTTGCGGGTGAGTACATCACGCCCGTCCCGGCCCAGCAGCGGCTCGGTCCACGGTGGTACACCGGTTCCGCGGACGCGATCTACCAGTCGCTGAACCTCATCTACGACGAAGATCCGGACTACATCGTCGTGTTCGGCGCCGACCACGTCTACCGCATGGACCCCGAACAGATGGTCCAGTTCCACATCGAAAGCGGCGCGGGTGCGACGGTCGCGGGTATCCGGGTACCGCGCCAGGAGGCCACCGCGTTCGGGGTCATCGACGCCGACGAGTCCGGCCGCATCCGCAGCTTCATCGAGAAGCCCCCCGACCCGCCGGGCACGCCGGACAATCCCGACGAGGCGTTCGTGTCGATGGGCAACTACATCTTCACCACCAAGGTGTTGATCGACGCGATCCGCGCCGACGCCGACGACGACCACTCCGACCACGACATGGGCGGCGACATCATCCCCCGTCTGGTCGACGACGGCATGGCGGCGGTGTACGACTTCAGCAACAACGAAGTGCCCGGTGCGACCGAACGCGATCACGGTTACTGGCGCGACGTGGGAACCCTCGATGCGTTCTACGACGCGCACATGGACCTGGTGTCGGTGCACCCAGTGTTCAACCTCTACAACAAGCGTTGGCCGATCCGCGGGGAGTCGGAGATGCTCGCGCCGGCGAAGTTCGTCAACGGCGGTTCGGCCCAAGAGTCGGTCGTCGGCGCCGGCAGCATCATCTCGGCTGCGTCCGTGCGGAATTCGGTGCTGTCGTCCAACGTCGTCGTCGACGACGGGGCGATCGTCGAGGGCAGCGTGATCATGCCCGGGGCCCGCATCGGGCGCGGGGCGGTGGTGCGCCACGCGATCTTGGACAAGAACGTGGTCGTCGGTCCGGGCGAGATGGTCGGGGTGGACCTCGACAAGGACCGCGAACGGTTCGCGATCAGCGCCGGAGGAGTGGTCGCGGTCGGCAAGGGCGTCTGGATCTAACCCCTAACCCCCTAACGCGGACCGTCCGCCAGACCCAGGGGTGCACTCGACGAGTTTCGGCATCGCCCTCCTTATGCGTTGTGCCCTGGTGCTTCACGCTGGCTCCTGTCAAACGGCCCGCGAGGCCACGAGCACAGGAGACAACGATGAGACGCAACACCATCACGGCCGCCGTCGCCGCCGGCGACGTCGACGTCGGCGCCCTAATGACCACGACCGCGCCGGCCGCGCACGCTGAGAAGCTCTCGGAGAAGACGATCAAAAGCGAATGCAAAGCCGCCGGCGGGACCTACACCAACAAGGGCTCGGTGTCGACCTGCGGCTACAAGGACATCAGCGGCAACAGGTACATCGATGTCTTCTCCGGCGGCCATTACGTCACGACGCTGACGTGAGCGGGACCTGGAGTCAGCTCGCTGCGGCGTTGCGGCGCCGTCGCCTCAGAATCCAGACCGCCAGCCACGCCAGGACCACGACGGCCACCAACACGAGCACGGGCACCAGGATCGCGGCGAGGACCAGTCCGACACTGACCCCGTCCTCGACCGTGCTCAGCACCGGTGCGGCCACCCCGGCGGTGGCGACGTTGGCCGCCGGACGAACGGTCGACTTGGTCAGCGACACCACTAGCGCGACCACGACACCGATCACCACCGGAATCCACTGCCCGGACTGAGCGAACGCGCCGGGGTCGGTGACCGCCGACGTCTGCGCCGCGGTGCCGGAACCGAAGACGATGCCGCCCGCGGTCGGCCGGACGAACGTCTGGACGGCATCGTTGACGCTGTCGAGCGCCGGGACTTTGTCGGCCACGATCTCGACGACCAGAAGCGTCGCGACGATCGCCATCACCCAGCCGTTCTCTAGCCAGGCCCAGCCGGCGGGCAGGGCGACCAGGTTGGTGAACCGCGACAGCAGACCAAGCGCCAACAGGGGGATATAGGCGTTGAGCCCCGCCGCGGTCGCCAGGCCGAGGCCGGTCAGCAGTTCCATCTCCGCATTATGAGCCGCAAGCCGCGATCGCATCGCCGATAGAGTGGCGCACTGTGGGTGGCCGACGTCAATCCGTAAAGCTGCACAAGGGGCGACGAATACCTCAACATCCGCGCCGGCGAATACCGTGTCGGGACCGTGGGGTGCGCCTCTGTATACGGCGAATCGTAGAGCCGTACCGGCTCCATGACACCGTTGGCAGCAGCCAGGACTGACAAGCGATGAACAACCCCGAATCAGGCAGCGTCGCGCCAGGCGATTTCGTCGGCGAAGGCGATTTCGACCTTGCTTGCCGGCGAAGGCGGCCGGCCGGGCAGCGGTGGCGCTTTAGATCGGTGGCGGGCACCGGTCGGCGTAGTGACCTCGGCGCTGTGGGTGCTCTCCCCGTCACGTCGGGTGGTGACCCGCCATCCCGGAGCTTCTTTGGCGTAATTGCAGGCTTCGCAGTTGCCGACGCCGTTGAGCTCGCTGGTCTCCCCGCCCACGCCGTGCGGAGTGGCATGGTCGGTATGCCGGATGGGGGCATCGCAGTATGGCGTGCGACATGTGTCATCTCGGAAGGCGATGAACTGCGCGAGGACTTTCGGGAACAAACGAGCTCGCGACTCCATGGCGACCAACGCGCCGGATGACGGATGACGGTACAGCCGACGCAGCGTGGCTTTCGAACGCTCGTCGGTGACGGCTCGGCTCGCCAATCGGCACGCGACCGAGGCAGGAATCGGTCCGTAACCCGGAACGCGTGCGGGAGTCGTGTCACCGCCGAGTAGCGTCTCGTCGGTGATGATTAGGTCGACGGCGACCGGCACCGAAACGTCTGCAGGCTGGCCGGTGATGCGTTCGAAGAGGGTGTCGGCCATGATCTGGCCCCGGCTGCGATCGTCGAAGGTGGTGTCGGCGGCGCGTTTGAGGGCCGCGTAGACGGACACACCCTGGGGCATGGGCAGCAGCGCGGTCACATAGGCCATGGTGTCGGGGGCTGGACGGATCGTCACAGTACGCTCGCGCACGGCGCGTACGGCGCGGTCGACGATCGCTTGTGGATCGAGTTCATAGGCAATGGCTTTGGCGTCGGCGGCGATGCGCTTGTCGCCTTTGCCTTCGAGTTCGGATTGATCCGCGCACATCCGGACATCGAGTTTTCCGCGGTCTTCCACGGTTAAACAGGCGGATTCGCGGACGATCAGGGTGGCACGCCACTCGGAGAGCGCGCCGGCCTCCAGGGCGGCCAGCGTGTGGGGCATCTCGTGCACCAAAGCTCGCGCGAAACCGAGATGACGGCCGCCGCGGTTAGGGGAATCGTTGCGGGCCAGCGCGATTTCGTTGGCCAAGCCGCGACCACGCTTGGCTGCGGGCACGCCCTCGGCGGCCTCGCGGGCGCGGCGCTTTTGGTCCAGTGCCGCGGTCAACCGGGCCTGTCTAGCAGCGGCGACAGACTTGAAGTGCTCGAGTTCGGCGATGCAGTCAACCAGCGTCGCCTCATCGCCATCGGTGTCGATGACTGCCAGTGATTCGAACATATGTGCGGCTCCTCACGTTCTCGTGGGTAGCTGAGGGTGTAATCCGCCGAGGCAGAGGTAGATCATTGAGCTCAGTGTTTG
>NZ_LZSW01000067.1:0-89909 GCF_001665615.1 Mycobacterium sp. 852014-52144_SCH5372336 | reverse complement strand
ACCAAGCGCTAGCCGACCGAACCCCCAAACAGGCCTACCTCGACAGCAAAACCCTGCCAACTTCTTGACTCAAGACAATCGCCCACCGACAAGTCGGGACTACGTCGCCGCAACGTCTGGCGTACGGTTCACTGCCGCGATGTGCCCAACCAGAACGGCCGCGTCGCGAGCACGACGACCGCCAACACCGCAATCGGCGCCGCCAGCGGGACCCATGGCAGCTCCGGTGACAGCAGCACCGCCGCCAAAGCGATGCCCGTAAACCCCAGTGCCCCACCAACAGTAGGCACGGTGACATCGGCGGTATGCCGCAACACCAGATACGCCGCACCGGACAATCCACACAGCGCTGCCAGCACTGGACTCGCCGATGCCACCACGATCGCCGCGGCCGTCGACAACACCGCCAACGTGGCGGCTACCCGAAACACGTTGCCCAGCACCACCATCGCTACCGAAACACCACATACAACCAACGCCGCATCGTCAGCAGACAGCGCGGCGGCCGCCACCATGACGAAACCGAACCCTGTGGCCAACGCGCGATTCACCGTCGCCTCCGCACCGGTCTGCGGTGCTGGGGCACCAGCTGCATGGCCTGGTCGAGCGTGTCGTCCTCGCGCCACGCCACGATGTCCACACCGACGGTGCCCATGTCCCGATACATGAAAGAGCGCTGCAGCGCCCACATCCGCGCCACCAACGCGTCGCATCCCTCCTCGAACGGCGCACCCTGCAAGACGTCCACCGCCACAACGGTGTGGCCGCGCTTGCACAGGTCGATCAACGCCAGCGCGAACTCGGTGTCGAGCATCGTCGAGAACGCGACGACGATCGCGCCCGGGGGCACCGCGGCGCGCGGCGCCAGAGTGCCCGACGTGGTGTCGTAGCCACCGCTGACACCGAGCATCGCGTCGAGCACCCGATAGAACTGCCTTCGGCCGATGTCCGCGCTCAACCACCGCGGATGCCGGTCACCGAGCGCGACGATGCCCGCCCGGTCGCCGCTGCGCAGCGCGCTCTGCACCACCTGCACCGCGCCGCGTGCCGTGCGCTCAGTGGCCTCGGTCGCGGGACCCGCCGGCTGGGCGTAGTTGTCGATCAGCACGACCACGTCGACGGCGCGGTCGGTCAGCCTTTCGGTGACATGCAGGCTGCCCCGACGCGCGCTGACCGCCCAGTTCACCGTGCGCAGTTGATCTCCCGGCACATACCGGCGCACGTCGGCGTACTCGACACCGGGGCCGATGTGCCGGGTCAGGTGAGTGCCCAGCCGATCGAGCAACTCGGTGCGCGGGACCGCCGTCGACTGCGGCGGCGCCATCGGGAACACGAAGACGTCCGCGGCGTCGACCACCCCGGTCCCCTCGACCAGACCGCCCCGCGCCGCGACCGTCAGGTGTGCCTGCAGCGGATAACGGCCCCAGCGCTGCGCGGTCGCCACCACGGTTTGCCTTGATGTTTCCCGCGAAGCGACCTCGAGCGTCATCCCGTCGACGGAACCGCTCAGCAGCCTCACCGACTCGTTCCCGGCCTCGGCCCACATCGTGATGCGTGCCGGCTCTCCTTCGAAGCAACGGTGGACGCCGGGATCGGCGCACACTCGCGCCGTGGGAACCGCGCGCTGCCACCCGACCGAACACAGCACCCCGAGAAGCGGCGCGGCGAACGCGATGAGCTCCCAGCGCGACCCGAGCACCGCCACAGCCATGGCCACCACCGCACAGGTCAGCAGCGCCCGCGTCAGAGGTGAAGCGCGCCAGCCTAACTCGGCCACGGTGCAGCGGACCTCGATCACGGGTCGGTCCGCGGCACCGGTAGCCGCCGCAGTAGTTCGTCGACCACATCGCTGCCACGGACTCGGCGCACCCACATCTCCGGTCGCAAGGTGATCCGATGCGCGACTGCCGGAACCGCAAGCGATTTCACATCCTCGGGTACGACGTAGTCACGACCCTGCAGCAGCGCGCGGGCGCGGGCCAGCTGGACGAGATCGAGTTCGGCGCGGGGACTGGCGCCCACCGCGATCTGCGGGTGGTTTCGGGTGGCGGCAGCCAACGACACCACGTAACGCAGCACATCGTCGTGCACGGTGACCTGTTCCACCGACTCCCGCATCGCGACGAGATCGTGGGCGTCTACGACCTGAGCGACCGTCGGTTCGGCGGAGCCGCGGTCGATGCGGCGGCGCAACATCGACGCCTCTTCCTGTTCGGAGAGGTACCGCAGTTCGAGCCGGATCGTGAAGCGGTCCAGCTGAGCCTCGGGCAGCGGGTAGGTGCCCTCGTACTCGATCGGGTTGTCGGTCGCCAACACGATGAACGGGGCAGGCAACGGGTGCGTCGCGCCGTCGATGCTCACCTGGCTCTCCGCCATCGCTTCGAGCAGCGCCGCCTGTGTTTTCGGCGGTGTGCGGTTGATCTCGTCGGCGAGAAGCAGATTGGTGAAGATCGGGCCGCGACGGAATTCGAAACGGCCCGACTGCATGTCGTACACCGTCGAGCCGAGCAGATCGGCGGGCAGCAGGTCGGGGGTGAACTGCACGCGTTTGAACTCCAGTCCGAGCGCCGCCGCGAAGGACCTCGCGATCAGCGTCTTGCCGAGACCCGGCAGGTCCTCGATCAGCACGTGTCCCCCGGCCAGCACGGTCGTCAGGATCAGCGCCAGCGCATCGCGTTTGCCGACCACCACCCGCCCGATCTCGTCGAGCACCGCTTCACAGTTCGCGGTGGTGGCCGCCGCAGGCAGTCCTGTCGTCACACCCGCTCCAACCGTTGCAGGATCTCATCGAGCGTCGCCCTGCCGGGTCCGGGTTCTTCGGTCCCGCGTTTGGCGACGTTCTCGGGGTTGACCCAACCCCACAGTTCCGGGCCGAACAGCATCTCACCGGTGGCGTGGTAGGCGGATCGGTTGCGGTTGCGCCGTTGGCCGGTCGCCAACTCGAACTGCCGCGCGAGCATGGGCCTGAAGTGTCTGTCCCAGTCGGTGCGGGTGGCCTCCGCACGGCTGATCAGGGTCTCGGTGCGTGATCGCCAGCGACGCAACGACTCTGCGGCATCGTCGGAAGGTGTGTCGACGTCGCCGGTTTCGGCCTCACGGGCCAGCTGCCACCGCAGGCCGAGCAATGCCAGCGCCAGCGCGATGCCGGAAACGATCAGGATCAGCTCACGATCACGGCTGGTGACCGCGATCAGCTCCGCACCCACAACCAACAGAAACGCCGCGGCCACAAGCCTTCTCACGACGCGACCCCCGTCGTGCGCTGCGGTAGTTCGCTCAGCACCCGGTTGAGCACCTGCACCGCGGCGTCACGGTGCCGCTCGCTCATCACGTGTGGCGAAAACCTCGCCTCCTCGAACAACTCGACGAGTTCGGTGGCGCTGTCGGAGCGTAACGCCCCGCTGGCGACCGCACGCGCGAGCACCTCGGTCGGGGTGTCGTACGCCTGCGGCGCTGCGCCGGGGACCCTCGTCAGTTCGCGTTCCATCGCGGCGTAGCAGGCGATGATCGCCTCGCGCGGTTCGCGGCTCAGGTCACCGATCTCGGCGAGGCCGACCTCGGCGGCCCTGGCCAGAGATGTCGTGGTCGTCGGCACCACGGGCTCGTCCACCGCCTCGACGATGTCGGCCGAAGTCGGGGGGCGCCCCTGTCGCCGCGACGCGACCGCCGTACCGACGACGATCAGCGCCATCAACAGAAGTATCGGGGGAATCAGGTAGTTCACGACGTTGCCGTCGGCCGCGTCGTCCTCGTCCGGACGCGGTGAGACGGAGTCGTCGGGGTCGCCGCGAACGGACGTGTCGGGTGTGGCGGCCGGCGGCACCTCTTCGGTCGGCACCGGGAGCGACAGCCGGGATAGAAGTAAGACCAGGAACACCAACCCGATCAGCGCGGCCAATGCGACGAGAGTGAACCGCCACGACGGCCGGTCGCCGGGCCGTCGGTCCCGAGGCAGGCTCCCGGCCGGCGCCGGCAGTGGCCGGTTGTCCCGCATCCGCACGATGATCGCGAGACCGATGATCGCCACCGCCGCGCACAGCAACACGATGACCGCCGCCAACGCCAGCGGGTTGCTCTGGCGCTGCCCGGGCTCTTCGGCGGTCCGCTCCACGCCGGGGACGTAGCCCCGCAACGCCAAGGCCGCAAGCACCATGAGCGCGATCACCGCGATCACGCGTCGAGTCGACGTGCCGGCAGTCCCCATGGCCCTATGGTCATCCTGACACGAACGGCCGCCGGCCCGATACGTTCGACAACTATGACCATCACACTGCACGAGTCCCACGTCGCCGGGGCGATCGACCGGATGTACGCCGAAGCGCGGTATCAGATGGAGGCACTTCGGCGCGCCGACTTCGCCCGCCTGTCGGAGGCGACGCCGCAGGAGCGTGCCGACGCTCTCAGCGACTTCTATCTGCCGGTGACGCCGGAGGCCGGCAGGCTGCTGTACGCGCTGGTGCGGGCGACTAAACCCGCCACCGTAGTCGAGTTCGGCATGTCCCTCGGCCTGTCCGCGATCCACCTGGCCGCGGCGGTGCGGGACAACGGAAGGGGCCGCGTCGTCACCACTGAACTGAGCGCGGCAAAGGTCGCCGCGGCAACGAAGACGTTCGTCGACATCGGTCTCGACGACGTGATCACGGTGCTAGCCGGCGATGCGCTGCATACGCTGCAAACCCTGGCCGGCACAGTCGATTTCGTCCTTCTCGACGGCTGGAAGGAGTTGTATGTGCCGGTGCTCGAGCTGCTGGAACCGCGCCTGACGCCGGGCGCACTGGTCGTCGCGGACAACACGTCGATGGACGAACTGGTGCCGTATCTCGACTACGTTCGCGACCCGGCTAACGGCTACGTCAGCGTACCGATCCCGGCACGGGAGAGCGACAGCATGGAGATCAGTTGCCGCGCAGTCACTTAACGCGCTGCAGCCGCGCCTTGGCGTCCTTGACCGCGGCGGCGGCTTCGCGCGAGGCCTGCTTGGCCTTGTCGTAGGAGTCCTCGGCGGCGGTCAGGCCGCGCTCGGCCTCCTGCAACCGGCGTCGGGCGTCCTGGTGGCGCAGACGCGCGGCGGCCAGGTCGGACTGCAGTTCGGACAGTGCGTCGTCGGCTTCGGCCCTCGCGCGCTCGGCGGCAGCCAGTTCGGCGCGCGCCTGCTGTCGTCGCCTGCTCGCCTCCGCGGCTTTGCCGTCGCGTCCTTCGTCGCGCGGCTCCGCGGGCTCGGGTTCGCGCTTCGGCTTGCTTTTCGTTGTGGGGCTGAAAACAATTGCGGTGTCGCCGAACTCGCCGAATCCGGACCATTCCTCGGCTTTGGTCAGCCGGCCGAGCCGATCCGCGACATCGGGGTCGGCGATGGCGGCCTGCAGCGTGCCGGTGACGTCGTCGTGCAGCGCTCCCGTCGGACGCTTGAGCTCCGCCTCCTCGAACGCGGTACGGGTCAGATCGTTGACCAGCCGACGCTGTTCGGCCGACAGCTCCCGGATCCGCTCACCATCCATTGCCGCGTGTGCGTCGCGCAACCGTTCACCGAGACCCTTCAGGCGTTGCGTGACGTCCTCGTCGGCGAGCGCTAGCCGGTTGACCACCCATGCAGCGGTCGTCGGCTTCCGTGCGGCCGAGATCTGCTTGGCCGCATCGGCGTCGCCACGTTTCTTCGCCTCACCGGCGAGCTTGGTGCGCAGCGCGGTGAAGTCCTCGAGTTTGGCGGCATAAAGTTCGTCGAGCGCGTCGTCGGCCACATACTCATCCTCCCAAAGCGCACCGGACCGCATTGCCGCTCTGCCGATCCGCCGCGAACGCGCCCATGCTCGGCGATGATCATCGAATGCGAGCAGCGCCGGGTACCACGTCGCTGCGGCCGGCCGTGGTGATCGCCGCGCTCGGCGTGGTGTTCGGCGATATCGGCACCAGCCCGATCTACACGATCCAGACGGTGTTCAATCCGCGCGATCCTCATCCCGTGCCCGTCGCTCACAGCCACGTCTACGGCGTCGTATCGCTGATCTTCTGGTCGGTGATGATCATCGTGACGCTCACCTACGTGACGCTGGTGATGCGGGCCGACAACCGCGGCGAGGGCGGGATCATGGCGCTGATCACGCTGTTGCGCCGGTGGACCGGCCGGCGCGGGCGACGGGTGACGGCGACGCTGGCCGCGTTGGGTCTGTTCGGCGCCGCGCTGTTCTTCGGCGACAGCATGATCACGCCGGCGATCTCCGTGTTGTCGGCGGTCGAGGGCCTCAAAGTGATCGACCCGGAGCTGGCCGACTTCGTCGTTCCGGTCACCGCCGTGATCATCGTCGCTCTGTTCTCGGTTCAGCGCCGCGGCACCGCCACCATCGGACGGTTCTTCGGCCCGGTGATGATCCTGTGGTTCGTCGCGATCGGGCTATGCGGGGTGCGTGGCATCACCGGGCATCCGGAGATCCTCAAGGCGTTGTCGCCGACCTACGCACTGACCTTCATCACCGAACACTTCCACATCGGCTTTTTCGCGCTCGCGGCGATCGTGCTGGCGGTGACGGGTGCCGAGGCGCTCTACGCCGATATGGGCCACTTCGGCAGGCGGGCAATCACTTTCGGGTGGCTCGGGCTCGTCCTGCCCGCCTGCACGCTGAACTACTTCGGCCAGGGTGCGCTGGTGTTGGGCGACGAGTCGACGGTGGCGGCCCCGTTCTTCCTGCTGGCACCGGAGTGGGCCCGCGTCCCGATGGTGCTGTTGGCCACCGCCGCGACGGTGATCGCCTCACAGGCCGTCATCACGGGCGCGTTCTCGGTGACCTCGCAGGCCGCGCGCCTCGGATACCTGCCGCGGCTGCGCATCGAGCACACCTCGGCGTCGACCATCGGGCAGATCTACGTGCCGTGGATCAACGGCGCGCTGCTGCTGGGAGTGCTGATCCTGGTCTTCGCCTTCCGCAGTTCGGCGTCGCTGGCCTACGCGTTCGGCATGGCGGTTACGGGCACCATCACGATCACCACGACGCTGTTCTTCTATTACGCGCGCACACGGTGGCGGTGGCCGCTGTGGGTGGTGGTGCCCGGCGCGGGTGCACTGCTGGTGGTCGACCTGATGTTCTTCGGCGCCAACCTCACCAAGCTGGTGCACGGCGCGTGGTTACCGCTGACCATCGCCGTGGCGGCGTTCACGGTGATGACCACCTGGCAACGCGGGCGCGCCGTCATCACCGCAGCGCGCGAACGCGCCGAAGGACCGCTGCGTGAGTTCGTCGCGGACTTGTCGCACTGCGAACCGCCGCTGATGCGTATACCGGTCACCGCCGTGTTCCTGAACCGCAGCCAGCACACCGCGCCGCTGGCGATGCGGACCAACGTCGAACACAACCGCGTCCTGGCCGAGCATGTGCTCATCGTCTCCGTCGAGACCGAGACCGTGCCGCGCGTGCCCGACGCCGAGCGGATGACGCACGACGACCTCGGTTACACCCGAGACGGGATCGTCCACGTCGTCGCGCGGTTCGGTTACATGGAACGGCCGAACGTGCCGCGGGCGCTGGCCCTGCTCGATCCCGCGGACACCGAGGGCCCGGTCGACCTGGCCAACGCGTCCTACTTCTTGTCCAAGCTCGAAGTATTTCCCGGCGACGCCCCGACCATGGCGCCGTGGCGCAAACGACTGTTCATCGCGACGTCGCACATCACCGCCGACGCCGCAGCGCACTTCGGCCTGCCGCTGGACCGCACCGTGATCGTCGGCTCCCGCATCCAGCTGTAGCGGGTTTCAGGCCAGACCGAGCGACGCCAGCAGATCGACGGTGCGCCACCAGATCAGCGCCGCGAAGACCACGAGCGCTGCCGCGCTGGCCCCCGCCTGGACCATGTTGCGCGAGCCGCGCGGCGCATACACGTAGGCCGTCGCGATCGCGGCACCCGTGACGAGCCCCCCGAGGTGACCTTGCCAGCTGATGTTCTGCGAGCTCACCAGCGGGATGATGAACGTGAACGCCAAGTTGATCGCGATGATCGCGCCCACCCATCGCACGTCCATGTTCAACCGCTTGCCCACCACGAATATCGCCCCGAAAAGCCCGAAGATCGCGCCCGACGCTCCGGCGGTCTGCGCCACGGGCGACGACAGCAGATAGACGAGGACGGATCCACCGAGCGCGCTCAGCAGGTAAAGGGCCGAGAACCGCAACCGGCCCAGCGCCGCCTCGAGTGGCGGGCCGACCACGTAGAGGGCCCACATGTTGAGCAGGATGTGGGCCGGCCCGTAGTGCAGGAACGCCGACGTGATCAGGCGGTACAACTCTCCATCGGCCACGGCGAAGGACTGCAGCACGAGTTCGCGCTGGAAACCGGGCACCGCCATCTGCAGCACGAACATCACCACGTTCGCGGCGATCAGCACGTAAGTGACCATCGGTTTGGCCGTCGCGACGCCGCCGAACTGGGTGCGCACCTGCCGAACCTGCTGCGCGCCGGCGTTCACACATTCCACGCACTGATGCCCGACCGATGCCGCCCGCATGCACTCGGGACAGATGTAGCGGTTGCACCGTGCGCAGCGCACATAGGTCACCCGATCGGGGTGGCGGTAGCACGTCGGCGTCACCGGAGGGGTCGACATGGGTTGGGAGCCGGTCACAGCGTTCCGAACATTTCGATCCAGTTGCCGTCGGGGTCGGCGACGAACATCCAGCCCATACCCGGCACCGGCGCGAACTCGGTCAGCGGTTCGACGACGTCGTACCCGGCGGCGGCGAATTCCTCGGCGATGCCGCGCAGGTTCTTCACGCCCACCGTGAAATACCGGATCCCGGCCTGCGCCCGGCCGCCACCGGTCGTAACCGGTTGCGGCGGCGGCGACTCGTAGGTCACCAGCTTGACCACGCTGCCGCCAAGCGAGTACCGCCGCTGCGAACCGCCCGGAAACTCGATCTCGCCCTGGGGTTCGAGCTCGAGGAAGCCCTCATAGAAGGCGACCATCTCGTCTCGGTTCGTGGTGACGAGGCCGACTTCGACGCCGGGGCTCAGCAGATCCAGCTTCACAGGGACCACCTTATGTTCAGCCCTGTGTTCGACGCTCCACCCATCCGCGTTGGATAACGATTCGGTCACCATGCAGATCACGATCAATTAAAGATCGGTAGCTAATTCTCAGAGTTATCGAAGTTTCTGGTCGCACGCTTATCGAATTCCTGTGATATTGCGGTACAGATCACGCCGGTGCGGTGTAACGCCTGCATGTGGTCCGTTTCCGGGTTGCGCGGCGGCGTTTGTGCTCGTTTGCCTTGGGTACCTTGGTTTTCGGGGGCGGGGGAATCAGCGACAAACGCAATGAAGGAAAGAAACGATATGAAAATCCGTGGTATCGCCGCGCGTCGGCAGATCGCCGGCGCCTGTGCCGCCAGCCTGCTCGGCGGCCTGGCCGCAGCAACCATCGCCGCGCCGTCGGCGATGGCCGCACCGGACTGCAGCGCAAGCGCCGTGTCCGGCACCGTCAGCAATGTGACGGGTCAGGCACGTTCGTACCTGGACGCCCATCCGGGTGCCAACCAGGCCGTGACCACCGCGTTCGGCCAGCCTCGCAACGAAGCGTCGGCCACCTTGCGCGGGTACTTCAACGCCAACCCGCAGGAGTACTACGACCTGCGCGGCATCCTCGCGCCGATCGGCGACGTGCAGCGCACCTGCAACGTCCAGGCGCTGTCGCCGGAGCTGGCGTCGGCCTACGACGAGTTCATGGCCGGCTAATCCGGTCGACCTCAGATGCACAAAGCCCGTCGCCGCAGCTCCGTGCTGCGGCGACGGGTTTTTTCCTTCCCATGCCCGCTGTCCGTTTAGACTGGCTCGCATGACTTTGCCGCGACTGGCCGCCGTTGCCGCGACGGCGCTCCTCGCCCTCGGCGGGCTGGGTGTCGCGCAGGCCCAACCGGATGAGCCGCATCATCCCGATCCGGGGGCTCCCGGACCGTCCGCCGCGCCGGGCCCGTCCTCCGCACCGGGGCCGCCCCCCGCGGGGCCCCTGACCTCCATCGACAAGGACGGCACCTACCAGGTCGGCACCCAGATTCTGCCGGGTACGTACTCGTCGGCGGGCCCCGTGGACGACGGCGCCTGCTACTGGAAGCGGGTCAACAACGACCAGGTCCCCGACAACGCGCTCACCAAGAAGCCCCAGGTGGTGCGCATCGAGGCGACCGACACCGCATTCACCACGCGTGATTGCCAGCCCTGGCAGCAGACCAACGCCTCGCCGCCTCCGCAGGCCTCCCCCACCGACCTGCTCGGGCAACTGGGGTCGTTCATCGGCAAGGGCATCTTGAGCGGCGGGCCCCGCTAGCCTGGCCGGGTGGCCGACCTACACCCCGACGTCGCCGTGCTGCGCCCATTGCTCGGCGTCTGGTCCGGACGGGGCGCCGGTTCCTACCCCACGATCCAACCCTTCGGATACCACGAGCAGATCGCATTCGACCATGTCGGCAAACCGTTCTTGACGTACCGGCAGAAGACCACCGCCGACGACTGCCGGCCGCTGCACGGAGAAACGGGTTACCTGCGGGTGCCGTCGCCCGGACGCGCCGAATGGGTGCTGGCCCATCCGAACGGGATCACCGAGATCGAGGAGGGCACCCTCGTGGTCGACGGGGCAGTCATCGAGCTCGACCTGACCGCGACCTCGATCGGGCTCACCTCCACCGCGAAAAATGTTGTTGCGCTGGGTCGTTCGATCCGCGTCGACGGCGACGAGTTGGTTTACACGCTGCGGATGGCCGCGATGGGTCAGCCGCTGCAACACCACCTGGGTGCGACCCTGCACAGGGCGGCCGAATGACCGCGCCTGACGGCAGGATACGAGTGCCCGACGATCTCGACGCCGTGACCGCGGTCGGCGAGGAAGACCACTCGAACGTCGACCCCGTGGCGATCGAACGCATCTGGCAGGCCGCACGCCACTGGTATGAGGCCGGGATGCATCCCGCCATCCAGATATGCCTGCGGCACAACGGAAAGGTCGTGCTGAACCGGGCGATCGGACACGGATGGGGCAACGGTCCCACCGACCCACCCGATACCGAGAAGGTGCCCGTCACCACCGAGACACCGTTCTGCGCGTACTCGGCGGCCAAGGCGATCACGACGACGGTCGTGCACATGCTCGTCGAGCGCGGCGTCTTCTCTCTCGACGACCGCGTCTGCGAGTACCTGCCCAGCTACACCAGCCACGGCAAGCACCGCACCACGATCCGGCATGTGATGACCCACAGCGCGGGCATCCCGATCCACACCGGGCCGCGCCCGGATCTGCGGCGCATGGACGACAGCGAGTACACCCGGGAAAAGCTCGGCGAGCTCAAACCGCTGTATCGGCCGGGCCTCGTGCACATCTACCACGGACTGACCTGGGGTCCGTTGATGCGCGAGATCGTCGGCGCCGCGGCCGGACGCAACATCCGCGACATCCTGGCGACCGAGATCCTCGAACCGCTGGGTTTCCGGTGGACGAATTACGGCGTTGCGGCACAAGACGTTCCGTTGGTCGCACCCAGCCATGCCACCGGCAAGGAGCTCCCTCAGCCCGCCGCCACGGTGTTCCGCTTGGCGGTCGGCGGCTCAATGTACAAGATCATCCCGTTCTCGAACAGCCCGCAGTACCTGACCAGCGTGCTGCCCTCGTCGAACACGGTCTCCACGGCCTACGAGCTGTCGCGGTTCGCCGAATTGCTGCGACGCGGCGGCGAACTCGACGGCGTACGCATCATGGCGCCGGAGACCCTGCGCAATGCGACCGCCGAAGCCCGGCGGCTGCGCCCCGACGTCGCGGTCGGGCTGGCGCCGCTGCGCTGGGGCACCGGTTTCATGCTCGGGTCGAAGCGGTTCGGGCCGTTCGGTCGCAATGCCCCCGCCGCGTTCGGGCATACGGGCCTGACCAACATCGCGGTATGGGCGGATCCGCAGCGCAGTTTGGCCGCCGGGGTGATCAGCAGCGGCAAGCCCGGCCCCCATCGCGAGGCCAACCGGTACGGGGCCCTGCTGGACACGATCACGTCGGCGCTGCCTCGAAACTGAACTTCTGCTCGAGAAATCACCGCAGCTTGCGGCATATCTTCAGGTTCGGCGGGAAGAATCCGAGCGCACGCCGCGGTAGAAGCCGCGCCAGACGATCCACGGCATCAGCACGCGGTCGATCGACCAGCCGGGGAATCGGAACGCCTGCCCCTTGGGGGTGAACACCTCGAGCCCGTCGGCCTGCGGTCCGAGCACCGAACCCCACCGCCGGCTCGCGGGGCGGTAGGCGCGCAGCGGTTTGCCGCCGAAGTGGGCGCGGATGTTGTGGGCGAGCAGCCCGTCGGCGCGGTTGCGGGCCGAGCTTCGCAGCGGGTCGGTCGCGGCGACGTCGCCGACGGCGAATACACCGGGCGCGCCGGGCACCCGGAGTTCGGGGGTGACACGCACGAAGCCGTGTTCGTCGAGCAACTCGGGCGGCAGCCACTGCGTGTTGGGTGAGACCCGGCCGATGGCCCACAGCACCGCGTCGGCCGACGCCGCCGGCTGCCCGGTACTCCACTGCACCGGTGCGTCGGTGATCTCGTCGCACGCGAAGCCGTCCGGGAGCACCGCACGATGGCCCGCGTGCAGGCCGACGCCGAGGCCGGTCAGCTGACGGCTGATCTGCTGCCACACCCGCGGGTGGTGGTGCACAAGGGCACGCTCTGAAGGGAAATAGAGGTCGACGCGTTTGTCGGGCCACACCTTGGCGAGGTTGGCGGCGCTGCTGACCGCGGCGGCGCCACCGCCGATGACGATCACCGACCGCGCCGATCCCAGTCGCTGGTGTGCCGCACCGAGTTCGGTGGTGATCTCGTCGGCCGACTGCAGATGCGGTTGCCGCCAGAAGCCGTTGCTGACCCCGGTCGAGATCACCAGGGCGTCATAGGGTTCGGCGACAGTGCCGCCGGCGGCGGTCTCGACGAACACTTTTCTGGCCGCCCGGTCGAGCCCGGTCAGCGTGCCGTGCACGGTGCGGACGTGGTCGAGTCCGCGGAATCGGTGGAACGGAATCCAGTTGTAGCGGGCCCAGTCCTGCGGCCTGCTGATGCGCATGCCGAGTTCCTGGCCGCTGAGCAGTCCAGGTTTGGCGGAGACACCGACGACGTCGGCGTGCCGGGCGAGTTTGATCGCGGTCAGCACGCCGCTGTCGCCGAGGCCCGCGACGACCACCCGAGGACGCGTCACCGTCCGCCGATCCTGCCCAGTCGCATTCACCTCACCCTAGTCACCGGGCAGGCTGCCGACCTCCAGACCCGCGATCTCGGACTCCCCGTCGAAGATCACCCTGCCGAAATCCCTGACAACGCAGCGCAACCTGCCTGCGAGGTGTTCAAAGTCGGTGTCGACGTTGCGCCGCTCGGCGGGCAGGGGCACCGGAAGTACATGCGGATCGAGATGCGTACCGTCGCCGTGCAATTCGATCTGGTACCGAAGCGACGTCGCGCGCAGCCGCCACGTACCGTCGCCGATGTCCGAGCGCACCCAGGCCGTCGGCGGGGTCAAGCGCAGCACCTTGTTTTCGAGCCGGACGACGACGCCTGCCACATCCTGTTTGAGCGGTCCGAGCGCGAGCAGTCCACCGGAGAACGCCACCGAGACGTCGGCGTCGCCGAAGTCGTGTGCCTGACCCCACCACCACCGCTGTGGGAAGCCCGCGCCCCAGTTGCGTTCGGTGTAGAGCTTGGCGCGGTCGAACTCCCAGTGCTCACCGCCGAATTCGACGGTGCCGGTGGCGGATCCACCGAGCCGGTACGGATGCCAGTACTGGTTGAGGAACGGTATGACCGAGGCGAGCCCGCCGCCGGCCAGCGCCTTGGGCCAGCGGATCGGGTCGTCGAAACGCATGTCGACGCGCACGCCGGGAAGGTCGGCATGCAGCCGGTCGTATGTCGCGTGGAACCGTCCGTCGGAAGCGTCGAGCCGAAACGGGTCCGCGCCGGCGTGGGCGCCGTCAAACGCCGCGCTGTACACCCGCTCGCCAGGGTGCAACGCCACCGCGGTGGTCGCCCAGTCGCCGTCGGGATGCTGGTTGACGCTGAACAACGCCACCACGGCGCGTCCCGACGCGGCATCGGTCAGGCGCCAGAACCAGCCCTCCATCTCCGTGCCGTGCGAGGTCAGCGGATCGCCGAAGGGCAGATCGGCGCCGGTGCGCCGATAGACGCCTGCGATGGGCCCCGCGACGAGCCGCGTCGCGTCCCTGGTGGTGTCGAGAGCGGTCATGACCGCTACGTTGACGGTTCGGCCGCGGTGCAAACCCTCAGCCCGGCGGGTCGAGCCGAACCCGGTACATCGACGGCCAGAACTTGCCGGTCAGCAGGTATTCGTCGCCGCCGACGTGCGCGATGCCGTTGAGCACCTTCTCCCGGTCGTCGCCCTGACCGGGCCACAGCCCGGCGGCGTCGACGACGGTGTTGACCCTGCCCGTCGCCGGATCGATGCGCACGATCTCATCGGAGTGCCAGACGTTGGCCCAGACCTGGCCGTCGACGCACTCGAGCTCGTTGAGATTGCGCAGCGGCTGGTCGTCGCGGGTGACGGCCACCGAGCCGGTCTCGGCGAAGGTCGCCGGGTCGTGGAATCGCAGCCGGTCGGTGCCGTCGCTGCGGACCAGCCGGTCACCGTCGTGACACAGACCCCAGCCCTCCCCGTCGACCGCCGCCTCTCGCACTGGGGTCAGGGTGGCCCTGTCCCATTCCACCGCCACCCCGTTGCGCCACGTCAGCTCCCAGATACGGTCGCCGACGACGGTGATGCCCTCGCCGTAGTAGTTGTTCGGGGCCGGTGCCGCGCGCCGCACCGCACCGGTGGCCGGGTCGAGCTCGCGTACCTGTGATTGGCCCACGATGCCCGTGCCTTCGTAGAGGATGTTGCCGTCGAGCTCGAGGCCCTGCGTCCACGCGGTGATGTCGTGCGGAATCTCCTCGAGGACAACGGGTTCGATGACGGGCGCAGATCCCGACGGGGCGGGTGTGTCGCTCTGGGCGGGCGGCGACGAGCCGCCGCACGACACCGTCGCGACCGCGAGCAGGACCGCGGCCGCACGCCGGATCAGCGAGGCATACATAGGTCACATGCCTACCGGATGCGCGGGCGTCGTGCCGCTATATGGCTCTCAGCGGGCCAGCACCGCGTCGATCGCGCGGTAGATGCGCTGCTCGCTGACCGGGCGGGGCGTGCCCAGCTGCTGCGCCCACAGGCTGACGCGGAGTTCCTCGATCTGCCTGCCGATGTCGCGGATGTCGGCGCCGGCGGCGCGCGCGGATGACAACGCGCGCACCAGCTCGTCGTACGCGTCTTCGACCGCATGTACGCGGTCCATCCGCTCGCGGTCGGCGGCGGGCGCCTGCGGCAGCCGCTCCAGCCGCCTGCCGATGGCAAGCAGATAGCGGGTCAGGTCGGCCAGGTGCGCGGCGCCGGTGGCCGCGACGAAGCCGCGCGGCAACAACCGGTCCAGCTGTGCGCGGATGTCGGCGATCGCGTCGGCCTGCGCGGCCGAAGGCGCCGACGGCAACGCCACCTCGACGTCGTGCGCTGCCGCGAGCACCTTCTCCACGCGGGTGACGATTCCGGCCGTCGTGGCCACCAGGTCGGCGGCGACGCGCTCGCGCAGCGCGGTGAACTCCTCGCGGGTCCACGCCGGCGCGGGTGCGAGCATATCGGTTGCGGCGTCGGCGCAGTCCTCGATCAGCGCCTGCAGAGACCCGTCGGGATTGGCGCCGAGGACGAGCTTGGTGCGCGGCTGCAGTCCTCGTTCAACGGCTTTCACGGGTGACGGCGCCGCGAGGCGCAACAACCTGCGGGTGCCGGGCCCCATCGACGCCTGCTGTTCGGCCGCGGTCGGGAACACATGCAGGTCGACGGCGCCGCCCTTGTCGACCAGCGCTGGATATCCGCGCACGGTGTGGCCGCCGGCGGTCCGCTCGACAGTGCGCGGCATCTCGTCGAGATCGTCTGGCCACGTGCGCAATCCGGTGCGCTCGAGGCCGCCCGCCACCGCATCGGCGACCGCGCGCCGGACCGGCGCGGCGAGTTCATGCTGCAGCGCGTCAAGATCCTTACCCCGCGCCAATTCGGTGCCGTCGGCGCCTTCGACGGCGAAGGTGACGCGCAGGTGCGACGGCAGCTTGTCGAGGTCGAACGCGTCGACCGGCACCAGCACGCCGGTGCGGCGGTGCAGTTCACGCTGCACGGCCTCGAGCAGCGGCTCGGCTCCCGGAGTGATCGCGTCGAGCACCGCGCGCGCCGTGTCAGGTGCGGGCACGAAGTTGCGCCGCAAGTCTTTCGGCAGCGAGCGAATCAACGCGGTGACCAGCTCCTCCCGCAATGCCGGTACCTGCCAGGCGAACTCGTCGCCGCCGAGCCGGGCCAGCACCCCCACGGGCACGTGCACGGTCACACCGTCGTCCTCGGCTCCCGGCTCGAAGCGGTAGCTCAGCGGCAGCGCCAAGTCGCCCGCCCGCCACGCGTCGGGCTGGCCATCGACCGCGTCCTCGGTACGAAGCAGATCGTCGCGGGTGAACGTGAGCAGCTCCGGGGTGACGTGGCGCTGCTTTTTCCACCATGCGTCGAAGTGCCGCGCGGACACCACATCCGCCGGGATGCGTGCGTCGTAGAACGCGAAGATCTCCTCGTCGCCGACCAGCAGGTCGCGTCGGCGGGCCTTCTCCTCCAGTTCCTCGAGTTCCTCGCGCAGGCGGGCGTTGTCGCGGAAGAAGTGGTGCCGCGTCTGCCAGTCGCCCTCGACCAGCGCGTGCCGGATGAACAAGTCGCGCGCCAGGTCCGGTTCGATCTGCGAGTAGCCGACCCGGCGACGGGCAACCAGCGCCAGCCCGTAGAGCGTCACCCGCTCGAAGGCCATCACCGCCCCGCGCTGGGCGTCCCAGTGCGGTTCGCTGTAGGTGCGCTGCACGAGATCGCCCGCGATGCGCTCGACGACTTCGGGTTGGATACGGGCCCCGACGCGGCCGAACAGCCGGTTGGTTTCGACGAGATCGGCGACGACGATCCAGCGCGGCGGACGTTTCGTGAGCGCCGAACCGGGCGCGAGGACGAACTTGGAGTTGCGCGCGCCCTGGTATTCGCGGCCGTCACCGTCGCGCAGCCCGATATGCGATAGCAGGCCCGCCAGAAGCGCGGCGTGCACACTTGCGGGGTCGGCGGGTTCTCGCACGTCGCTGGACTCCGTGATCCCGAGGTCGCGCGCGATGCTGCGCAGCTGCCCGGTGAGGTCCTGCCACTCCCGGATCCGCAGATAGTGCAGAAACTCGTCTCGGCACATCCGGCGAAACGCATTGCCGGACAGCTCTTTGCGCTGCTCGCCGAGGTACCGCCACAGGTTGAGGTACGACACGAAATCGGAATGCTCGTCGGCGAATCTGGCGTGTTTCTGCCGCGCGGCGTCCTCGCGGTCGGCAGGCCGCTCCCGAGGGTCGGGGATGGACAGCGCCGCGGCCAGCACGAGGATCTCGCGCACGCAGCCCTCGGTGTCGGCCTGCAGGATCATGCGGCCCAGACGGGGGTCGACGGGAAGCTGCGCGAGCCTGCGGCCGACATCGGTGATCGCGCCGTCGGCATCGAACGCGCCGAGTTCCTGCAACAGCTGCACACCGTCGCGGATGCTGCGCCGGTCCGGCGGGTCGAGGAAAGGAAAGGTCTCGATCTCGCCCAGCCCGAGGGCCGCCATCTGCAGGATGACCGCGGCCAGGTTGGTCCGCAGGATCTCGGGCTCGGTGTAGCGCGGCCGCGCCGCGAAGTCCTCCTCCGAGTAGAGGCGGATACATACCCCCGGTGCCGTCCGTCCGGACCGCCCGGCCCGCTGCGCGGCCGACGCCTGGGAGATCGGCTCGATCGGCAGCCGCTGCACCTTGGTTCTGCGGCTGTAGCGGGAGATGCGGGCGGTGCCCGGGTCGACGACGTAGCGGATTCCGGGCACCGTGAGCGACGTCTCGGCGACGTTGGTCGCGAGCACGATGCGGCGGCCGGTGTGGCGGGGCGCGAACACCCGCTGCTGGTCGGCCGTCGGCAACCGTGCGTACAGCGGTAGCACTTCGGTCGTGGCACCGACCAATCCGCGCAGCACCTCACTGGTGTCACGGATTTCCCGCTCACCCGACAGGAACACCAGCACGTCGCCGGGCGGTTCGTTCTCCAACTCGGCAATGGCGTCGACGATCGCCTCGGTCTGGTCGCGGGTCTGCGTGCGCACCACCTCGTGGTCGGGATCGTCGGGGTCATCGCTCTCGTCGACCGGGGCGGCGACTTCCAAAGGGCGGTAACGTATGTCGACCGGATAGGTGCGCCCTGACACCTCGACGATCGGCGCACCGCCGAAGTGGGCCGCGAAGCGCTCCGGTTCGATCGTCGCGGAGGTCACGATCAGCTTGAGGTCGGGCCGCCGAGGCAGAAGCCCCCGAAGGTATCCGAGTAGGAAGTCGATGTTGAGGCTGCGCTCATGGGCCTCGTCGAGGATCAGGGTGTCGTAGCGCAGCAACCGGCGGTCACGCTGGATCTCGGCGAGCAGGATGCCGTCGGTCATCAGCTTGACCAGGGTGCGGTCACTGGCCTGGTCGGTGAAGCGCACCGTGTAGCCGATCGTGTCGCCGAGTGGGCTGCCCACCTCGTCGGCGATGCGCTGGGCGACGGTGCGGGCGGCAAGGCGTCGCGGTTGGGTGTGCCCGATCGTGCCGCGCACACCGCGGCCGATGTCGAGGCAGATCTTCGGCAGCTGGGTCGTCTTCCCCGAACCGGTTTCGCCGGCGACGATCACCACCTGGTGTTCGGTGATCGCCTTGGCGATCTCGTCGCGGCGTTCACTGACCGGAAGCAGGGGATAGGAGATCGTCGGCACCGCGGCGGCGCGGGTCGCCACGACCGCTTCCGCGGCGGCGATCTGCTCGGCGATTTTGGCGAGCTTCTCCGGAGGCGCGCCGCGCATTTGACGCAGGCGCCTGCCGAAGCGGGCCGCGTCGCGGATGGTCAGCCCGTCGAGGCGCTTGCGAAGCTCAGCGACAGACGGGCCGGACACTCCGGCCAGGATAGGCGGCCGGTCAGGGCGTCGGCAGGTCGGCGTCGCTGTCGGCGCTCGACGGGGTGCCCGTCCAGTTGGCCAACAGGCGAAGGGCGGTCTCCGATGGCGAGCCGGGATCGGCGGTGTAGATGCACAACGTCTGGTCCGGGTCGCCGAGCACGGCGACGCTCTCGTAGTTGAGCGTCAGGTCACCCACCAACGGGTGGTGGTAGCGCTTGATCCCGTGCGTGCGTTCGCGGACGTTGTGGTCGGCCCACCACCGGCGGAACTCGTCGCTCTTGACGGCGAGTTCGCCGACCAGTTCGGTCAGCAGCGGATCGTCGGGATGCCTACCTGCGTCCAGGCGCAGGATCGCGACGTTGTCGCGGGCCACCTCTTCCCAGTCGGTGTAGAGCTCGCGGGCGGATTCGTCGAGGAAGGTGAACCGCAACAGGTTTCGCTCGCGCGGGGGCAGGGCCTCGAAGTCGCCGATCAATGCCCGTGCCAGCCGGTTGGCCGCCAACATGTCCATCCGACGGCCGAATACGAAGGCCGGTGTCACGTCGTCGAGCGTCTCGAGCACCCGGCGGATGCCCGGCCGGACCCGCTGCACGGGGGCGGGGCGCCGACGGGTGCGGCGCGTGTTCACCCGCGCGATCTGGAACAGGTAGGCCCGCTCGACGTCGTCGAGCCGCAACGCGCGTGCCACGGCGTCGAGTACCTCGTCGGAGACGTTGAGGTGGCGACCCTGTTCGAGGCGGCTGTAGTAGTCCACGCTCACACCGGCCAACTGCGCGACCTCCTCGCGGCGCAGGCCCGGCACCCGTCGCACCCTGCTGGTCCCGCCGATCTCCACGTCCTCGACGCGCAGACGTGCGCGGCGCGTCCGCAGGAACTCCTTGAGCTCGGCGTTGTGGTCCATGCATCCAGTGTGGCTGCAGCGGCGGCGCCGGGCCGCGCCAAACGTGGGTCTGCCAGACCTAGGTACGCCGAACCGGGGTATAGCGGGGCTCGTTTTGGCCGCTCAGAGGGCCGCCCGCGGTTGTTGTCTCGAGTGTGCGGCACTACCGCCGCCGCCGAACGGAGGAAAGGTCCACAGATGACAACCGCAATCCAGAACCCAGCCGAGACCACCGCCCCGCTGTCCGGCCGCGTCGCCGTCGTCACCGGCGCATCGAGCGGCATCGGCGAGGCCACCGCCAAGCGCCTGGCCGCGTCCGGCGCGAAGGTCGCCCTGCTGGCCCGCCGGGCCGACCGGCTCGAGAAGCTGGCCTCCGAGATCGCCGAAGCGGGTGGCACCGCGCTGGCCCTGGCCGTCGACGTCACCGACGCCGCGAAGGTACAGGCGGCCGCCGAGCGGGTGGCCGACGAACTCGGCACGGTCGATGTGCTGTTCAACAACGCCGGGGTCATGTTGCCCGCGCCGATCGACGAACAGCGCTTCGACCAGTGGCAGCAGCAGATCGACCTCAACGTCGCCGGGCTGATGAACGCGATCGGCGCGTTCGTTCCCCAGCTGGTGAAGTCGGCCGAAGACAAGGGTGTCGCTGACCTGATCAACACCTCGTCCATCGGCGCGCAGAACATCTTCCCGAACTTCGCGGTGTACTCGGGCACGAAGGCGTTCGTGACACACATGTCGCGCACGCTGCGCGCCGAACTCGGTGCCAAGAACGTGCGGGTCTCGGCCATCGAGCCCGGCATCGTCGAAACCGAGTTGCAGAACCACGTCACCGATGCCGGTGCCACGGAGTGGTTGGACGGCACCCGCGACCAGATCGAATGGCTGGAACCCGCCGACGTCGCCGCGGCGATCGACTTCCTCGTCGCGCAGCCGGCACGGGTGAACGTGCAACAGCTGACGATCATGCCGACGCGTCAGGCGTCGTGACGCAACCGGCACGGTACGGTCCTAGCCGGGCCGCACCGTGCCGCTGCGCCCGGACGTCGCGTACGCGTCACGGGCGGAATCGATTTCGTCGCACAGACGCTCGGCGTCGGTGTACAGCCCACCGAAGATCGCCCACTGGGTGGGGCGGTCGAGTTCCCGGTTGGCGACGTGCGTGGTCAGTTCGTCGAACGCCGCCCGGCACCGGCGGGCCTCCTCGGCCAGGGGTTGTCCGCCGAAGTCGGCGACGGTGTGCATCGACCCCGCAGCTGCGACGGCATCCCGCACGGCCGCCAGCAGCGTGCCGTAGCGGCGGAGGAACTCGTCGTGGTGTGCGCTCGACTCTTCCCGCGCGATGGCACGGACCACCCCCGTGGCCACCCAACGCAACTCTTCGCCGATCCGCTCGAGCGCATTGACGGTGACCCGGTGACCCGCCACTGCGGTATCGGTGTGGACCAGCAGCCGGCGCACATTGAGCTTCGTGGTGCGCACGGCATGGTCGAGGGTGTGGCGGGCCTGCGCCGCCTTGTTCGGCAAGGTGTCGGCGCGCCACTGCCAGTCCCGCGCGACCTCATCGCTCACCTCGTCGTCGTCCACCAACCCCTCGGCCATATCCGCAAGCAGCTCGACCATCGACACGCTGACCGATTCCACGGCGTGCCGGGCGCTGCGATAACGCAGCGGCGGCGCGACCACCAACGTCACCACGAGCGCCACCGAGGCGCCGAGCAGAACCATCCCCGCGATCGACGGAAGGGGACTGCCGCCCGAGGCGTCACCGGAGGGCAACGCGAAGGTGCCGTAGGCGAAGATCGCCGCCACCGCGACATTGATGCCCTGACTGCCCAGCCGGCGCCACCGCCCGATCACCAGCGCGACGATGAGCATGGCGGGGAACAGCCACACCACCACACCCCACAGCCATACCGCCGCGCCAGCCAGGCCGATGCCGGTGATCATCGCGGCCGTGTAGCGAACGGCCTTCGCGATCGAGTCCGCGATCGTGATCTCGACAAGCATCAGGGCCGAGAATGCCGCGAAGGTGGCGTGCGAGGAATCGAACACTCTCGTCGCCACGAGCCACGCGATCGTGCACGCGATGACGGCCTTCAGCAAGGCCAGTGCGGTCTCGCGATCGAGCCGCACGTGATGGAACGCGTGCCGGGCTCGGGATAGCAGACTGCCCACCACGTGGTCAGGCCTTCCCGCTGCCGGGGGGCGTAAACCGTCAGGGCTTGTCGGGCGCCCAGTGGTCGAGCATCTCGGCGAACGTCTCGAAGGCCGGGGTGGACACGCCGTAGGTGGCCTCGAGGTGGATGCTCAGCGGGAATCCGAGGTCGCCGACACCGTCGATGACGCGTTTGTACAAATCGAGCATCAGTTTGCGCTTCTCCGCCGGCTCCGTGGAGGCGAGCTTCTTGACGAACTCCTGCTCGGCGGCGACGGCGGCGTTACCCGGATCCTGGATCAGCCAGTTGATCAGGCCGACCTTGCTCTCCAGCTTGGGCACGAACCCGAACGACAGCAGGATCTCGGGCCGGTGATCGGTCTGCTCGGTGAAGTCGCGCAGGAACCCGACGATCGCGTCGGAGTACAGCAACTGGGTCATGCCGTAGGTGGCGCCCTGATCGCACTTGAACCGGAACCGGCCCTGCTCACCGTCGCGCGTTGGGATGAGAATCGCCCCGCGGTTGGGCACCACGTCGGAGTAGATCGACAGCGCGTCGGTCGGGGCGACGCCGGTGCCCTCGCCGTCGCTCATCGTGCGCGGCACCCCGACGAACGCAATGCCGTCGAACCCGGCGCTGGACAGATCGGTCAGCCGCCGACGCAACGTCGTTTCGTCCATGAACGCGGTGACCTGGGTGCACAGCCCGTTCATCCCGGACAGCTCGGGGGTGATGATCGCCCAGAAGTCGAGCACATCCATCTTGGGCTTCATCTCGATCGGACGGTCGTCGTCCTCCTCGATCATGCCGGGAATCATCACGTGCTTGATGCGGCCGTCGAGCCCGGTTTCCGCGGAGCATCGCAGCACTTTCTGCGCATCCTCCAACGCCTGCTCATGCCCACGCTCGACGTTCGGCGGCACGAGTTCGAGCGCGATGGTGTTCAGCGTCACCGGGCTGCTCCTCATCCGACGGTTGGTTCCCATGCGCGGCAGGTCCTCGCTGACCGATTTCTTTCGACCCCGCGCCTTATCCCGGGAGCCTCACCATACAGACAGCACCGTTGGGACCCGTTCCGGCTCCGCAGCTCGAGGGCTCGCAGCCGATTCCCAGCGTTTGATCACCTGAATGCCGACTGCGGTTGGTACCAACGGAGCCATGACACCCGGACGACAATGCCTGGACACCGCGGAAGGTGTTCTCATCGCGCTTCGCCACTGCACGGTCGACGAGGCGTTCCGCGAGATGATTCGCGCGGCGCAACAGCATCAGGTGCCGCTGTTCACGCTTGCCGACGCGCTCGTCACCGCCGCGGGCGGTAAGGCGGAATGCCCGAACGCGGCGGCGCGAACCGCGGTGCTCGCCGAATGGGGTGCGCTGCTGCAGACGACGGCTCCGCTGTGAATCCGACGACGCGATAGCGGCCTCAACCGTCGTCGGATTCACAAATGAGGACGCGCCGCGCCGCTCGTACTGTGGAAAGGGTGAGCATCGCACCCACCGCCGTCACCTTCGCCGACCGTTACGCCAGCGACCTACCCGAGCTGGCGGTCCGTTGGCAGGCTGAATCGGCTCCCGACCCGCGCCTGCTCGTCCTCAACGAACCGCTGGCCGCTGACCTCGGGATCGACCCCGCTTGGTTGCGCGGGCCCGAGGGACTCCGGCTGCTGGTCGGCACGCGGGTTCCCGACGGCGCGAACCCGGTCGCGCAGGCTTATGCCGGTCACCAGTTCGGTGGGTACGTCCCCCGGCTGGGCGACGGGCGCGCGCTGCTGCTCGGCGAACTCACGGCGACCTCCGGAGAGCTTCGCGATTTGCACCTGAAGGGTTCCGGTGCGACGCCGTTCGCACGCGGCGGCGACGGGTTGGCCGCCGTCGGCCCGATGCTGCGCGAGTACATCGTCAGCGAGGCGATGCACGCGATGGGGATTCCGACCACCCGCTCGTTGGCCGTGGTCGCGACCGGACGCCAGGTGCAGCGCGAGACGCCGCTACCCGGTGCCGTGCTGTCGCGGGTGGCCAGCAGCCATCTGCGCGTCGGCACCTTCCAGTACGCCGCGAACACCGGCGACGTCGACCTCTTGCGGCGCCTGGCCGACCACGCGATCCAGCGGCACCATCCCGAGGCCGCCGACGCGGGCAACACTTATGTCGCGTTGTTCGAGTCGGTGATCGCGGTGCAGGCGGCGCTGATCGCCAAATGGATGCTGGTCGGCTTCGTGCACGGCGTGATGAACACCGACAACATGACGATCTCCGGGGAGACCATCGACTACGGGCCTTGCGCGTTCATGGAGGCCTATGACCCCGAGACGGTGTTCAGCTCGATCGACTCGTGGGGCCGTTACGCCTACGGCAACCAGCCGGCGATCGCGGTGTGGAACCTGGCCCGGTTGGCCGAGGCGCTGCTGTCGTTGTTCGCCGACGACCAACAGCAGGCGATCGCGATCGCCGAGGGCAGCCTTGGGGGTTTCGCGCCCAAGTTCCAGGACGCGTTGTCGGCGGGCATGTGCGCCAAGCTCGGGTTGGCCGACACCACGCCCGACGAGATCGCCGTTCCGTTGATGAACGACCTGATCGCACAGTTGCATCAGAGCCACGTCGACTTCACGTCGTTCTTCCGCCAGCTCGCGCATGCGGCCCGCGGTGACAACGAACCCGCACGCGGCCTGTTCCTCGACCTCGCCGCGTTCGACGAGTGGCTGTCGCGGTGGCATGCGTTGGGGCCCGACGCGACGGCGATGGACCGCGTCAACCCGGTCTACATCCCTCGCAACCATCTGGTCGAGGAGGCGTTGACGGCCGCGACGGGCCCGATTGGCGGCACCGCCGCCGAAGGCGACCTCGACCCGCTGTACCGGCTGCTGGACGCGGTGACCGCGCCGTATGACGAGCGCCCAGGTCTGCAGCGGTACGCCGAACCCGCACCCGAGGACTTCGGGAAGTACCGAACCTTCTGTGGGACCTGAGCCAGCCGACCTAGACTGCCCTCATGATGTTGCGACGGTCACTGATCGCGGGGCTCTTCGCGGCGGCACTGGCCGTGCCGGTTTCCCCCGTCATCGCTTCGGCCCAGCCGGGCAACTGTTGCTGTCCGCCAGGCCAGACGGGCGTCATCTACGGTTGCGCGTCGTTCTGCGTCGACGGTAAGGCCCTGGACACCAGCACGGGGTTGTGCGTGCCGGTCCCGCCGCCGTATCCGCATCCGCCGGTGAGCTGAGGCGCGTCAACCGGTCGCGGGGTTAGGCCGACGCGATGTCGGTTATTTCAAGATCTATGCCTGACGAGACGCTGCGCCGTGACCTGTTGCAGGAACTGCTCCACGCGTACGGCCCCTGCGGTCAGGAAGACGCCGTGCGGGCGGTGTGCCAACGCGAGCTCGAGCCGCATGTCGACGAGATGTGGGTCGACGAAGCGGACAACCTGATCGGCCTGCTTCACGGCAACGACCGCGAGGCGTCGCCGATCCGCGTGATGGCCCACATGGATGAGCTGTCGATGCTCGTCAAACGGATCGAGCCCGACGGCACGCTGCACATGACGCCGCTGGGCACGATGTATCCGGGCAACTTCGGCCTCGGACCGGTCGAGCTGCTCGGCGACCAGCGCACCGTGTGCGGCGTGCTGACCCTCGGCTCCGAGCACACCACCAAGGAGAGCCAGCGGATCTGGGAGACCAAACCGGACAAGGGGGACCTGGCACTCGACTGGCTCCATGTCTACGTCTTCACCGGCCACACTCCCGAGGAACTGGCCGAGGCCGGTATCAGAGCGGGCACGCGGGCGTGCGTTCACCAAAGCAAGCGCACGCTGATCGACGTCGGCCCGGACTATCTCGGGTGTTACTTCATGGACGACCGCGCGGCGGTCACCGCACTGCTCGATGTGGCGAGCCGGCTGGCTTCCGGGGACGGACGCCCGGCACGCGACACCTACCTGGTCTTCACGACCTCCGAGGAAGTCGGCGGTGTCGGAGGCTCGTATGCAAGCCGCGCGCTGCCCGGTGACCTGACCATTGCGCTTGAGGTCGGTCCGACCGAAGCGGAGTACGGGACCTCGTGCAGCGGCGGCCCGATCGTCGCCTACAGCGACGCCGAGACCATCTACGACAAGACGGTCGCCGATGCGCTCGTCAACGCCGCGACCGAGCTCGGCCTATCGCCTCAGCCAGCGGTCCTCGGTGCGTTCGAATCCGACGCATCGCACGCCAAGGCCAGCGGGCTCACGGCGCGAGCCGGACTGTTGTGCCTGCCCACGCTCAGCACACACGGCTACGAAGTCATTGCGCGTCAAGCGATTCCGGACATGGCGGCGGTGCTTGTCGAACTCCTGCGCCGCGGCGTCTAAGCGCGCAGTCAGCCGTCGAGTTCGCCGGCGATACCGCGCTCGATGGCGGCGCGGGCCCGCTCCGGCAGCACCACCAGGCCCTCGAGCTCGCGGCGGGCGAGTTCGTAGCCGCGTTCGCGTTCCTGCGGGGTGGCCGCGGTGTCGGTCGCGACGCGCAACATGCTCTGGGCCCGGGCGATGCGCTGCTGATCCGGTGCCGAGAAGTCGCTGCGCCGACGACGGACCGCCTCGGTCTCGGCGGCCTCGAAGGCGGTGACGTAGTCGGTTACGGCGTCGACGTACTCGCGCGCCGCTCCGGTGTCGTCGACCAGATCCTCGGCCTTGCCCGGGCGCAACAGGTCCGCGCGCAACTTGGTCCGATGGAAGCGCTCGGTCAGCGGGTCGCGCATGTCGGTCATCAAGGGGTAGTCGAGCAGCTTCGCGACATCCAATTCGTACTCGAGCCATCGGGTGTCGGTGCCGTCGTGCGCCTTGACCGCCCGCGCGATCGCCTGCCACTGCATTGCCGTTCCGGTCGCGGGCTGCGGTGCGGTGTCGGCTGGTTGCTCGCGACCGGCGTCCTGGCGTGCGCGCGCCGCCGTCAGCGCCCGCCAACCGCCGTAGAGCACGCCCGCGAGCGGAACGAGCACGATCAGCAGCTCGAGCAGGCGGATGATCAGGCCCATACCAATCCCATGGAGCCAGGATGCCACCGATGCATCAACCCTGACGGCGGCAGCCGCCCAAGGAGCCGGGTCCGGGACCATTTGAGCTGGTGCCCGCCTAGCAGCGAAACATTCGTTGTCAGCGAATTATTCGCTGATAGGTGGGCACTCACGCATAAGCCACGCCGCGAGGCTCAGTCCGCGCCGGGTTCCGGTGGGAACGCCATCAGCGGTGCCCGGGGCCGTAGGCCCGCGCGATGTCGGGTGAGTCCAGCCAGCCCGAGTACGTCGGCCGCTGCGGCCATCCCTCGGGCGAATCCTGCCACTCCTCCTGGCGGCCCCACGGCAAGAGGTCGATGAGCGCGAACGAGTGGCTGAGCTGTTCGGTGCCGCGGCCGTTGGTGTGCCAGGTCCGGTAAACGGTGTCACCGTCTCGCAGGAACACGTTGACCGCAAAACCTCCGCCGGGTGGCGCGTCGACGTCGGCGCCGAACGAACTCTCCGACGACGAGTACCAATCCATCCGGTTGCCGACCTTGGTGCGGTAGGCCAGCACCTCGTCGATCGGGCCGTTGGTGACGACGACGAAGCGGGCGTCGTAGCTGTCGAGGAACTCCAGCCGGGTGAACTGCGAGGTGAACCCGGTACAGCCGCCACACTGCCACTCTGCGCCGTCGGTCCACATGTGGTTGTAGACGATCAGCTGGGAGCGCCCCTCGAACACGTCGGCCAGTCGGACGGGCCCGTGCTCACCGATCAGCGTGTAGTCGGGCATGCGGACCATGGGCAGGCGTCTGCGCTGGGCGGCGATCGCGTCCAGTTCTCGTGTCGCCGCCTTTTCGCGGCGGCGCAGGTCGTCGAGGGCGGCGCGCCATGTCACCTGGTCGACGACGGGCGGTAGGGCGGCCGGTTGAGTCGGGACGGACATCGTTCCTCCTGCGGTGGTGGTGATCTCGCAGGATATGACCGACTCAGCGGCCGAAAGTCATCGTCAGCTCTTCTTGGATCCGCCGGATTTCTTCCCGCCGCCGGAATTCTTGCCGCCCTTCTTCGACGCACCGGGCGTGTTGGCGATGGCTGCCGCGCGGGACTTGCTCATGCCCTTCTCGCGCAGACCCTCGTACTGTTTGTCGTTCTTGACGCTGGAACCGTGATCCTTCGCCATCGTGGCCTCCTTCGTCTCGCGGATAGGAGATACCCGTTCTGGGCCGGACAACACTCCTGCCATCGCATGTCCGGTGAGTTGACAGGCGCAGACCCGACCGATAGACGGAGGAGCATGTCGCAGCCCACCAACGATGTCTGGGAGACGCTGGCGACCGCGCGGGCGATCCGCCGGTTCACCGACGAGCCCGTCGACGCGGCGATACTTGACCGCTGCCTAGAGGCCGCGACCTGGGCTCCGAACGGCGCCAACGCGCAGTTGTGGCGGTTCGTCGTGCTCGACTCCCCCGAACAGCGGGCCGTCGTCGCGCAAGCCGCACGGGCGGCGCTGCGGTCCATCGAGTCGATCTACGGCATGAGCCGATCCGCCGACGACGACCACAGCCGGGCAGCCCGAAACAACCGCGCCACCTACGAACTTCACGACCGCGCCGGCGAGCTGACCTCGGTGCTGTTCACCGCGTTCCGCAATGAGTTCTCCTCCGAGTTCCTGCAGGGCGGGTCGATCTTCCCCGCGATGCAGAACTTCTACCTCGCCGCTCGCGCGCAGGGCCTCGGGGCGTGCTTCACCAGCTGGGCGTCCTACGAGGGCGAGAACCTGATCCGCGCGGCGGTCGGCGTGCCCGACGAGTGGGCGCTGGCCGGGCACATCGTCGTGGGCTGGCCCCGCGGCAAGCACGGCCCGGTACGTCGGCGGCCCATCTCCGACGTCGTGTTTCGGAACCACTGGGACGCCGGCCGCAGCGACATCATCTACGGCGCCGGCGCCCGCAAGCGCTCGTAGGTTCCCCGCGAGCGACCGTGTCTGCCCCGCGACACGCCGCGCATCGGCGACATTGCGCGGTCGCTCGCGGCGCCCGAAAGCCCTCAGACCGCCACCGCCAACCGGGCCGCGGGATGCAACCACTCCGCGACATTGCGGACATAATCCTTGAACGCATACAGCCGCGACGGATCGTCCTTGATCTGCGAGCCGGGCCGCTCGGTCACGAACGACGGTGCACCGCAGTCGGTATCCCAGTTGTAGTCGGCGAAGTGATGGAACGTCGACTGTGCGACAGCCCGGCCCATCGGGCTACCGTCCGGAGCGCGCTCACCGTCGACCACAACTGCGAGGTTGAACACCCTGCCGGTCGTCGCACTCCGCCCCTGCGCGAGCACGGTGGCGTTCGGCACGCCGTCCGCCGAGACCAGTCCCTCATGCGGATGCGCGGGAAACCACTCGATCCGACCGCTGGCGGTGCGAGCGGTGCGAAGCAGCTCATGCGCCGGTTCGGACGTCAACACCCGCTGGTAGTCCCCGTTGGCGCCCGAGTGGTAGTTGGGCCACGAGATGGCAGGGGTGTCCCGATCGTCGCACATCGTCTCCGGATCGATTGTCGCGTCGTGAAACTCGTTGACGAGCCCGAGCGAGCCGAGCCGGTTGAGGCAACAGCCGAGGTCCTGGTGGTCACGCGCGGTGAGGACACCACCGCCCGCGGAACGGAACCGCATGATCGCCGAGGCATCGGCCTCGGTCAGCCCGTTCCCGACGTCGACGGCAATCAGCCACAGTTGGTCATAGCCGAGCTGGTCGAGGTGGCTGAGCACCGGATCGTCGTCGCCGTCGACCCGGTTGCGCGCGACCACCTCGTGGCCTGCGGCGCGCAAGTCGTCGGCCAGCATCGAGAACCTGGAGACGTCCCAGTCCTCAGGATGAGCGCAGATCGTCGTCTGCAACAGAATTCTGGACATCGGAAGTCACTCCTGCACAGTGGGTTCGGCGGGCACCCGCAAGTGCCTGCGCGCTGCGAGTTCTGCTTCGTCGACCAGCACCAGCATCGGCTGATCGGGAACGCAGAGCATCGTCACGGTGAAACGACAGCGCATGTCGTCGCGGTTGTTGGCATCGGAGTAGTGGATGACGTCGCCGCCGGGTTCCCAGAACGCCTCACCGGCCCGGATCACCCGCGGCGGTTGGCCTTCCAGCTCGAACAGCATCTCGCCTTCGAGCATGTACCCGAACGCGGGACCACCGGGGTGGCGATGTGGTGGGGCGCCGGGGCTTCCCGGCGGGTAGTCGACGACGACGGTCATCGCGTGCGCGTCCGCGGGGATGAACGGCGGCTGCGCCTCCTGCACAACGGTCAGAGCGCTCTCCCACGAGTTGTCCTGCTTTTCAGTCATTGTCATTCTCCTCCAGTCGTTTATGTCAGGTGGACGAGCCGCCACCGTCGACGTGCAATACCGAGCCGGTGATGAAGCTCGCGCGTGGTGAGGCCAAAAACAGCACCGCCTCGGCGATCTCCCGGGGCTTCGCCGTGCGCCCCAGCGGCAGCGCGCGGCCGAGCTCTTCGTTGGTCTCACCCCATTCAGCCTCGACGCCTTCGGTTTTCGTGGGGCCGGGGGCGACGCTGTTGACGCGGACACCGCCGGGCCCGAACTCGGCGGCCCAGGTACGGGTCAGCGACTCGACGGCGGCCTTGGACGCGCTGTACACGCCCGCTCCCGGCACACCTTTGGACGCGACCATCGTCGTGACGTTGACGATCGAACCGTGTCCGCGCTGAAGCATCCCGGGCACCAGACCCGCAGCCAGGAAGTACGAGCCGCGCACGTTGGTGTCGAAGGTCAGCTCGAACGCGCCGACCTGCTGGTCGACGGTCGTCGCGGCCGGGAAGGCGGCGGCGTTGTTGACCAGGATGTCGACGTCGCCGGCCTGCTCGAGCAGCGACGTGACCGAATCCATGTCCGAGAGGTCGGCCTGGACGAAGCGCACGTTGCCCTCGATGTCCGATGCGGCCCGGTTCCCCCGTTCACGGTCGCGGCCGGTGATGATCACGGCGGCTCCCTCGCGCGCGAACAGCCGCGCGCACGCGAGCCCGATCCCGGCCGTGCCGCCGGTGATCAATGCGTTCTTGTAAGCCAGTTCCATTGCTGTTCTCCGATCAGGCGATGCAGGTTTCGAGGGTTTCCGCGCGGTCGTGCGCGAGGTGGGCCAGCGCGATGCGCATCCGCTGCCTGGCACGCGAGATCCGCGACATCACGGTGCCCATCGGGATGTCGAGGATCCTGGCCGTCTCGGCGTAGGTGTATCCCTCGACGTCGGCGTAGTACAGGACCTCGCGGAAGCCCTCCGGCATCGCCGCCATCGCGGCTTTGACGTCACCGTGGGGCAGGGCGTCGAGCACCTCGACCTCGGCCGAGCGCAGGCCGCCGGGCTGGTGTGCGGCGCACTCGAACAAATCGCCTTCGGTCATGTTGTCCGCCGGAACTTCGGTCACGCGACGTTGTTTGCAGCGGTGCGCGCTGACCCAGCGGTTGTAGAGGATGCGGAACAGCCACGCCTTGAGGTTGCTGCCCTCCCGGAAGGACTCGAACCCGCTGTAGGCGTGCAGGAGCGCGTCCTGCAGCAGGTCCTCGGCATCCGCGTCGTTGCGGGCCAGCCGGCGAGCACCCCGCGCCAGCACCTCGAACAGAGGTTGAACGTCGCGGGCGAACCGCGCGGCGAGTTCTGGGTCCGGGGCGGTCCTGGCGGGAAGGGACGTGATTGTCATGATCCGATCTCCTCGAGTCGCGGGTGTCACGACTCACGTTCGTCGCCGCCTAGACAAAGGGGACCCTTGAAAACCCGTAGTCCGATCGTCCATAGTCCGTAGCGCCGACCGGGGGGTATCGCGCCCGCCGATCGGCGAGGCGGGTTATGCGCCGACGAAGCTGACGGTCTCCTCGACCGGGGCGCGCCCGGTGCGGATGTAGCTCTCGCCGGGGTCCTGGTAGCCGATCGACATACCGCAGAACAGCATCAGCTCGTCGGGCGGTTGCACGACGTCCGCGACGGTCTCGCGGACCTGGGACCAGGCCATCTGCGGGCAGCTGTGCAGGCCCTCGGCCCGCAGCAGCAGCATCACGGTCTGCAGGTACATCCCCAGATCGGCCCATTGCGGGCGACCGAGATCCCGGTCGATGTAGCAGAACAGGGCGGCGGGAGCGCCGAAGCAATCCCAGTTCGCGATCGCCGCCCGCTGCCGGGCCTCCCAGTCCTCGCGATCGATGCCCAGCGCGCTGTAGCGCTCCCTGCCGAACTCCGATCGGCGTTCGCCGTACGGCGATTTCAGCTCGCGGGGATACAGCTGGTACTCCCGCTCATCCCACGGGTCTCCCGCGGCCACCCGCTCCGTTGCGAGCTTCTTGAGCCGCTCCAGCGGTTCGCCGGTCACGACGAAGATCCGCCACGGCTGCAGGTTGGACCCCGACGGCGCCCACCTGGCGGCGTCGAGCACCCGCTCGAGCACCTCCACGGGGACGGGTTCGTCGGTGAATCCCCGCACCGCCCGTCTGCTCTTGACTGCGTCGTAGACGTCCATAGCTCCTCCGCTTTTTGACGATCACGCCTTTCGTGACCAGCCTTTTCGGCTGTGCTTTCAGCCTCGTCCGATCCGCGATCGGGCGAACCCTTGAACACCCGTGGTCGCCGGGATCTACGAACTCCGCGGATGATTCGTCACCGGCCATCCGTTCTTATTGACATGACCGGTGCATATCGGCAGATCGCGACCTCAGTCCTGGTGATCGGAACCGGTGGTGCTGGTCTGCGTGCCGCGATCGAATTGGCAGAGCAAGGTCGAGACGTTCTCCTTGTCGGCAAGCGGCCCGTGGGCGACGCCCACACCACGTTGGCCGCGGGAGGCATCAACGCGGCGTTGGGCACCATGGATCCCGAGGACAGCTGGCAGCAGCACGCGGCCGACACACTGACCGAGAGCTATCTGCTCGCCGATCCAGCCACCGTGCAGATCGTGACCGAGGGTGCCGCCGAGTCGATTCGGGACCTGGAGCGCTTCGGGATGACGTTCGCCCGCGAGCAGGACGGCCGGATCTCCCAGCGGTTCTTCGGCGCCCACACGTTCCGCCGCACCGCGTTCGCCGGTGACTACACCGGGCTGGAACTGCAACGCACACTGGTCAAAAGGGTGACGCAGCTGGCGATTCCGATCCTCGACTCCGCCTACATCACCCGCCTCCTCGTCCAGGACAACACGATCTTCGGCGCATACGGCTTCGACCTTCGAGACGGCACCCGCTACACCATCCACTGCGACGCGGTCATCCTCGCCGCAGGCGGTCACACGCGGATCTGGCGGCGAACCTCATCGCGACGGGACGAAAACACCGGGGACTCTTTCCGATTGGCGCTCGAAGCCGGTGGGCGGATCCGCGACCCCGAACTCGTCCAGTTCCATCCGTCCGGGTTGATCGAACCCGAAGACTCGGCTGGGACGCTGGTGTCGGAGGCCGCCCGCGGAGAGGGCGGAATTCTTCGGAACGACCTCGGTGAGCGCTTCATGAAGCGCTACGACCCCGACCGCATGGAGCTGTCCACCCGCGACCGCGTCGCGCTCGCCGCCTACACGGAGATCAA
Source organism: Mycobacterium sp. 852014-52144_SCH5372336 (assembly GCF_001665615.1). Taxonomy (NCBI): domain Bacteria; kingdom Bacillati; phylum Actinomycetota; class Actinomycetes; order Mycobacteriales; family Mycobacteriaceae; genus Mycobacterium; species Mycobacterium sp. 852014-52144_SCH5372336. The sequence goes on along the minus strand of NZ_LZSW01000067.1, from coordinate 56,272 downwards.
GCAGGGGCGCGGTACGCCCCGCGGCGGGGTGTGGCTGGATGTCTCGCACCTGCCGCGCACACAGATCATGGAGCGACTCCCGAGGGTCTACCAGACTCTGATGGATCTGCAGTTGCTCGACATCACCACCACACCGATAGAAATCGCCCCGACCGCACACTATTCGATGGGCGGGGTGTGGGTTCGCCCCGACGACCACAGCACCGACGTCGCGGGGCTGTACGCCATCGGTGAGGCGTCCAGCGGCCTGCACGGAGCCAACCGCCTCGGCGGCAACTCGCTCATCGAACTCCTGGTCTACGGCAGGATCGTCGGACGGGCCGCCGCCGCCTACTCATCGCGGCTGGACGCCCAGATCCGTTCCAAGACAGCCACTTCCGTGGCCCGTGACGAGGTCGACGGGGTGCTGTTCCGCGACGGCGAGGAGAACGTCCGGTCCCTGCAGCGCGCGCTGCGCAACGCGATGACCGAGCATGCCGGCGTGGTGCGTGACGAAACCGGGTTGCGCACAGGTCTTACCGAACTCGACGACATCGAGCGGCGGCTTTCCGATGTCGGCGTACACCCCGACATCGCGGGCTTCCACGACCTCGCCCACGCCTTCGACCTCAAGGCGAGCGTCATCGCGGCGCGCGCCACGCTCGAGACCGCACTGGAACGACGTGAGACCCGCGGCTGCCACAACCGCTCGGACTATCCGGATTTGGACGATCGACTCACCGTCAACCTGGTGTGGTCCGGGCCCGGACAGATCGAACACGAAGCTATCGCGGGCATTCCCGCCGAGATCGCCAGCAGGATGCGCGCGGTGTCGGCGGACGGCAAGCTGGTCGAGTGACTAGCTCGCCCACGACACGGTGCGAAGCTGTCTGCGCGAGGTGATCCCGAGCTTGACGAACACCTTGCGCAGATGCCATTCGACGGTGTGCGTGCTGATGAAGAGTTGGGCGCCGATCTCCTGATTCGTCAGGCCGTCAGCGGCGAGCCGGGCGATCTGGGCCTCCTGGGCGGTCAGCGCAGCGCCGCCCGCCCTCGACTGCTGTTTGCGGACCTTCTCCCCGGTCGCCACGAGTTCGCGACGCGCACGTTCGGCGAAGGCCTGCGCGCCGATCCGCGTGAATGTCTCGTGGGCTTCGGTGAGTTCGCGGCGCGCGTCGATCCGCCGGTTGGCTCTGCGCAGCCATTCGCCGTAGAGCAGCCGGGCGCGCGCGACGTGTACGACGATGCCTGCGCGGTCCAGACGTTCGATGGACTCGCCGAACAATCGATCCGCGTCGTCGTCGTCGGCCAACAGGGCCTGCGCGTTGGCCACCGCGCCCAGTCCCCAATCGGTGCCGCTGGCGCCCGCCCGCTCCTCAAGCCGGCCAAGGGCCCACCTGGCCGCGTCGTCGGCCCCGGCGCGCGTCGCCGCCTCGACGAGTTCGAAAAGACACCATCCGTGTATTCCGAAGTCGTCGTAGTCACATGCCTCCCGCGCCGCGGCGAGCGCCTCCTCGTAGCGGCCGAGGCCGTTGTACAACAACGCGGTCGCATAGCCGGTCAACCCGAGCACACGGCCTTCGCCCCTGGCGATTCCGTCGGCCGCGGCGCCTTCAAGCAGCGATCCCGCCTGCTCCACGTCACCGCGCCATGCCATCAGCAACAGCCAGTGATACCGAACCGCGGAGTTGTGGTCGGTGGCCGCGGTGATCGAGGCCGCCTCTTCGAGAAGCTGTTCGGCCGCGGCGAATTCACCGGCCAAGGTGTGAACTCCGGCCCGGTAGATGAGGGCACGTGGCAGTCCGGCGAGCGCCCCGGACGAACGGGCGTAGCGCACCGCGGCGGTCGACAACTTACGAAGGATCTGTTCGTCCCACAGTTCGTGGGCCGAAGACTCCTGCAGGATCGGGAATCCGGGAACCTTCAGCCAGCGCCCGACCGCGGTCTCGTCGGACTCTGCTTGATCGCACATCGCGTCCAGCCCCGCCCGCAACGCCGCCCAGCCCTGTCCGACCCCGCCGGTGATCCGTTCGGCCACCCCCTTGAGCAGGTGGTCGATCGCGCGGGGCAGTTCCGAGACGTCCTGCAGCGCGACCCGTGCATCCTCGGCGGCTCGTACCAGCGCACCGGGCTCCCCGAGGCGGCCCGCGTACATCAACGCCGCGATCGCCTCGAGATAACTCTCTCGAGACGAATACCCATCGACACCATGGAGGCGGCGAGCAGCGTCCAGAAGTGGTGGTGCGGTCTCTGACAGTCGCGGTGCACCGGCTTCACCGGCGCGGCTTCGGACGAAGTCCATCTGCGCCCGTAGCCGCGCTACCTGAGCCCGCTGCAGGTCGGTCAGCGGGCCGAGTTCGGCGATCGCCAGGAGCTCGTGCGCAGCTCCCGATGCCGCGGCATCCCGTTTGGCGTAAGCGGCGGCCAGCGCTCTGGCCCCGCGCAGAAGCGGGTCGGAGGTCAACGTGGTGGCGCGCTCCAAAAACGTTGCCGCCGCCGCCATCCCGCCCCTGCTCTGCGCGCGGGCAGCGGAGTGCTCCAACTCGGCGGCAATCGCCTCGTCGGGGCCGGCCGCGGCGTTGGCCGCATGCCACGCGCGACGGTCCGGATCGACGGCGGGGTCGGTGGCGTCGGCGAGGGCGCGGTGGACGGCACGGCGGTCTGCCAACTCCGCGGCACGGTAGGCGGCCGAGCGGATCAACGGGTGGTGGAACCGCATCCGTGGGCCGAATTCGATGAGGCCGTCGGCCTCCGCCGGTGCGAGATCGTCGACGGGGATGCCCAATTGTGCTGCGGCGCCGAGGAACAACGCGGCGTCGCCGATCGGTTCGGCGGCGGCGATGAGCAGTAGCTGCCGGGTAGGCGGCGGCAGCGCCTCGATGCGGCGGATGAAACCCTGTTCGACCGCTGCCGCCGACGAGCGTTTACCCGAGATCCAGAAACCGCCGGACAGTTCGGTCGCCGACACGCTGCGCGGCACCTCGAGGATGGCCAGCGGAATACCGCGGGTCTCGGCGACGATGCGGTCGCGCACCCGGGGGTCGATGCCGCCGAACATGACCGACTCCAGCAGTTCTCGCGCATCGGTGTCGGACAGCCCGTGGATCGGCAGCTCGGGCAGGCCGGCCAGCAGTTCGGGCTGGTCCCGGATGGCGAACACCAACGCGACGGGTTCGGCGAGCAGGCGGCGTGCGATGAAGCCGAGCGTCTGCACCGAAACCTGGTCCAGCCATTGCGCATCGTCGACGACGCAGAGCACCGGTTGTTCGTCGGCGGCGGCGGCCAGCACGCTCAACACGGCGAGACCGACGAGGAACCGGTCCGGTGTCTCCCCGATGCCGCGGCCGAACGCGACGTTGAGGGCTTCGCGCTGCGGTTCGGGAATCGCGTCGAGGTGCGTCATCAGTGGAGCGCACAGCTGCTGTAGGCCCGCAAAGGCGAGTTCCATATCGGACTCCACACCGGCGACGTGCACGATCTGGAATCCCGATGCGGTTTGGCAGACGTAGTCGAGCAGGGCCGTCTTACCGACGCCCGCCTCGCCGCGCAGGACAAGCACCTGGCAGCTGCCCGATCGCACGGTCGCGACGAGGTTCTTCAGCGTCTCGCATTCGTGGGTACGGCCACGGAGGGCTTGTGCTCCACCCTGGCCAGACATAGACACCACCGCGCTCTGGGTGGACCCGCGACGGTCGCCGGCTTACCCGATCTGATCTTGGATCGTACGAGGCGCGCCCCGACGGGTCCACACCGCGGTTTGTGCACATCCGGGAGCGGTCAGCGCTCCCGTACGTGCACAAATCGCCGCAGGGGTGGGGGGTCAGGCCCTGGCGGCGGCCGCCAGAATCCAGTCCTCGAAGCGCGTGCCGAACAACGTCGCGCGCTCACCGGGCACCAGGGTGCGTTCGGCCAGGTCGATTCCCCAGTACTTCGCCGAGGGATCGGCGACAACCTGGCGGGTGTCGCCGCGGGCGGTCAGCGCGGTCCGGATCAGGTCGGGCAGCAGGAACTCCACCGGTCCACCGATCTCGACGATGCGGTTCACCGGCTCGTTCACCGCGGCGATGGCGAGGCCTTCGGCGACGTCGGCGGCGGCCATCGGCTGGAAGTACACCGGTGGCATCCGCACCGTGTCGCCCTCGGTCGCCGAGTCGGCGAGCGTCTGCAGGAACTCGAAGAACTGCGTGGCGTGCACGATCGTGAACGGGATCGGCCCGTCGCTGATCAGCCGTTCCTGGTCGAGTTTGGCCTGGAAGTAGCCGCTCTGCGGGGCCATCTGGTCGGTGCCCACAACTGACAGCGCGACGTGGTGGCCGACGTCTGCGGCTTCTTCGGCGTCGAGCAGGTTCTTCGTCGCGGTCCGGAAGAACTCCTGGGCCGAGTCGTCGAGCTGCGGCGAGTTCGACACGTCGACAACCACGTCGGCGCCTTCGAGCACATCGCGCAGGCCCTCGCCGGTAAACGTGTTGACGCCGGTCGACGGCGCCGCGGCCACCGTGTCGTGGCCCTGCCGGTCCAGTATCTGCACCAGTTTCGAACCGATGAGGCCGGTTGCGCCGATGACCACGATCTTCATGATGAGCCTTCCGTTTGTTCGACAGCTTCCTGTCCGCCAGAACGGATGACGGCTCACGAACTCATCCCCTGTCCCCGACCAAATCCCCCGCGAGCGACCGTGTCTGTACGCGACATGCCGCGCACATCTGGCAGCGCGCGGTCGCTCGCGGCAGTTGAGGAACCAAAATCAGAACGCGTAGCGCACCCGGCACGCCGGCAGCTTGGCGGCGATCAGGTCGGTCAGCTCGGCGACCCAGCGGCCCTTCCACGGCGACTTGTATCGCACGTTCCACTGCCCGCTCTGGCTGCGCTTGACCTGTTGAAGATCTGGACGCCACAGCAGGTCCTCCCCTTTGGGATGCCAGCCGAGGTTGACGTCGTGGAGGCCCTCGTTGTGGGTCAGGAAAATGATCTCGGCGGCCAGCTGCTGCTTTGCACGATCCGAAGTCCCGTCGGCGACCTGCTCGAGCAGCTCCGCCCAGTCGGCGAGCCAATTCTCGTGGACGACAACGGGACTGAAGTTCAAGTGGACTTCGTAACCGGCGTCGACGAAGGCGTCGATCGCGGCGATCCGCTCAGCGATCTTCGACGTGCGCACATCGAGCACCCGCGACGTCTCGGCCGGCATCAAGCTGAACCGCACGCGGGTTCCGCCACGCGGGTCGTAGTCGAGCAGGTCGCGGTTGACGAGTTTGGTCGCGAAGCTGGCCTTGGCGTTGGGAATTCGCGCGAACAACTCGACGAGATCGCGCACGTTGTCGGAGACCATCGCGTCTACCGAACAGTCGCTGTTCTCGCCGATGTCGTAGACCCAGTCGACGGGATCGCATTGGTTCGGTTGCGGCTTCACACCTTGCCGCGCGGCGTGACGTTCGAGGTATCGGGTGATTTTCTCGATGTTGGTGAACACCGTGATCGGGTTGGCGTAGCCCTTACGGCGCGGGACATAGCAGTACGAGCACGCCATCGCGCAGCCGTTCGCGGTCGACGGTGCGATCCAGTCGCTGGACCGCTCGTTGCGCCGCGCACTCAAGCTTTTCTTCTCGCCCAGCACCAGGATTTCCCGCTTGTTGCGGACCCAGTCCTCGACGTTGCCCTCGTTTCCGTACAGACCCGGTATCGCCTGATGTGACAGCACCTCGATGCGCTCGGCATCCGGGTAGCGCTCGAGCACCTGACGTGCGCGGGGGAACTGTTCGATGGCGGGCTCGTGGTAGATCCGCTTGATGTCGAGCAGCTGGTCGGCGAGGGCGGTCGGTGTGCGTCGCTGCACGACGTCGGAGTTCACCGTCGAGGTCATGGTTCGTTCAACGAACGACGGACACACTCCGATGCAGTTGATCTTGTTGACGGGCAATGATGTTCGTCACTTCCCGAGAGATGGCCCGCGATGTCGCGCGCGATCGGCGAGGCCTGCATCCGGAAGGACCGCAGCGGCCCGATCAGCGGCTCGTCGTATCCGGCGACCCACAGCCCCGGCGCAGCACACGGAAGCCCGTTGACCTTCGGCCGGCCCGCCTCGTCCAGCACGCCGTGGTGGCCGACGAGCGGTTCCAGTCCTCGCCGATAGCCGGTCGCGGCGATCACCACGTCGGGCGCCAGCGCGCTGCCGTCGGACAGCATCACACTGTCACCGTCGAACGAGTCCACTGCTGCGACGATCTCGATGTGCCCGGCTTTGACATGCGGGACGAGCTCGTCGCCGATCGTCGGGATCTGCTCATCGGTCAACAGCGCCGTGTAGATGCCGCTGCGGGGTGCCGGGAGGCCCTGGCGGCGAAGGTCTCCGAACCACACCCTGCGCATCAATGCGGCCGCCTGATCCAACACCGGCACCGGCAGGCGCTCGAACGCCGCACTGAACGCGTCGACCGGTATTCCGGCGGCCGACCGCGGGACGAGATGCGGGGGCGTGCGCACCGCCATCCACACGCGGCGGGCCACTCCGTCGCTGAGCTGCAGCGCAATGTCGGTCGCCGAGTTCCCCGCGCCGGCCACCAGGACGTCGCGGCCGGCGAACGGCGCGGCGTTGCGGTAGTGCTCGGAGTGCAGCACCTCACCGGTGAACCCCTCGATTCCCGTCCACTCGGGCAGCGCAGGCGTGTGGTAGTTGCCGGTCGCAACGACGACGGCGGTCGCGGTGATTGGCGCACCGTCGGTATCCAGCCGCCAACCGTGCGGCTCGCGGTCGACCCGAACCACGTTGCGGCCCAAGGACACTCGGATGTGCTGCTGGCGCACATAGTCGTCGAAGTAGTCGACCATGTCGTCTCGGGTCGGCCAGCGTCCGTAGCGCAGTGGGATCCGCTGGCCCGGTAGATGCGACCACCACCCGCAGGTGTTGAGCCGGAACCCGTCGTAGCGGTTGCGCCACGCCGATGCGACGGCGTCGGCGCGGTCTACGACGAGCGCATCAACATCGCACTCGTGGCGGAGCTGACGTGCGATCGCCAGCCCGCAGGGACCCGCGCCGACGATGACGACGGACTCGTCGTGCTCGGCCATCTAGGGCAGGTGTCTTGTCGTCAGCAAGCCCTTGGTGAGGTCGCGTTGGAACTGTTCGATCAGCGACCGGCGCCGCAGGGGCGGGCTTTCGGTGTGCGCCTCCTGAGACACCCCGCCGATGACGTCGGCGAGCGCGTCGACCGCATTCCACCGTGGGGTCCACTCGAGTTCGGCCTGAGCGCGGCCGCAGTCCAGCAGCGGAACGCTGAACGCCATGTCGATCCAGCCCCGGTCGATGGGCTGCAGCCGCGCCCGCCAGCTGACATCGACTAGAGCCCCGAGCACCCCCGACGGCACGTGGACCGGTTTGGCGTTCAGCACCTCGGCGACCTGCTCGCGGCCCACCGGGGGTTCGGCCGCCAGATTGAACGGCCCGCTCGCCCCACGCTCAACCACCCTGGCCAGCGCGTCGGCGACATCGTCTGCATGGACCAGCGGGATGCACAAGCGGCGGTCGAGCGGCAGCACGGGCAGCAGCGGAACCGCGAGCATCGGCACGTAGCCGGGCAGCGCGTAACGCATCAGGCCGCTGGCCGCGGCGCGCTGCACGATGAAGCCGGGGCGCGTCCGCGCGATCGGGACGCCCGCCTCGCCGTTCTCGCGTTCGTAGTCGTCGAGCAGTGCTTCCGCATCCGACTTGTCGCGGCTGTAGGGCGACGTCCGGATGCCGGTGGTCGGCCATGACTCGTCGACGTACTGGCCGTAGCGCCCCGGCGCGTACGCGCCCACCGACGACTGGTGCACAAGCCGGCCGACCCGCGCGTCATGGGCCGCCTCGAGGACGGCCGTGGTGCCGCCGACGCCGACGCTGTTCAGGTAGTCGGTGTTGCGGGTCGGCTGAAACCCCCACGCGAGGTGGACGACGGCATCAGCGCCGTCGAAGACCCCGCGCAGCTGGGTCGCCGCATCCGGGTCGGCGAGGTCGAGTTTGTGCCAGCGGATGCGCCCGTAGACGCCGGTCGGCTCGGGCGGCCTCCGTACCACCCCGACGATGTCGTGTCCGGTGTCGCTTTCGGTCAGCCGCCGCAGCAGCGCGGTCCCGACGTTGCCGGAGGCCCCGGTGATGACGATGCGCATGCCGAAAGACTTCCCGCATCGCGCCCGATCAACACGGGTTAGACGGCCGCGGCGGTCTCGCCCTCGAGTTGGCGGGCGCGGGCGTCGTTGAGGAACCTGCCGACCTCGACCGCCAGCCGTCGCGCGTGAGACGAGTCGACGAGGTCGAATGCGTGCCCTGCACGCCGAATCTCGCTGTACTCCACCCGGTTTCGTGACACCGCGCTCAGCTTGTCCGCGAACACGCGGGCCTCGCCGACCGGGATGATGGTGTCCTGCTCCCCGTGGATGAGGAAGAACGGCGGCGCGTCCGCGTGGATGCGGGCCAGCGGTGAGGCGGCCTCGAACACGTCGGGGTGCCTGGCCTGCGAGCGGCCGACGACAACGCGCTCCAGGAAGTTCTGGAAGTTCTTGCGGGTGGGCGTCGACCGGTCCTGCCAGTCATAGCGTCCGTAGATCCCGACCACCGCGTCCACGGTGGTGTCGGCGTCCTCGGTGAGCTCGCCGCGGAACCTCGGGTCGCCGGGAGTGAGGGCCGCCAGGGAGGCCAGGTGCCCGCCCGCGGAGCAGCCGGCGACCGCGACGAAGTTCCGGTCGCCGCCGAACTTGTCGACGTTGGCCCGCGCCCACGCGATCGCGGCGTTGACGTCGGCGATATGGCGGGGCCAGCGGTTCACCGGGGACACCCGGTAGTCCATGGTCAGACAGACCCAGCCCTGCTTGACCAGGTGGTGCAACATCGTGTGGCCCTGCATGACGCGGGAGCCATGCACCCACGCGCCGCCGGGGACGAACAGCAGCACCGGCGCATCGGGCGGCAGGTCGGGCAGCCGCCAGACGTCGAGCAGCTGTGCGGGATGGTCGCCGTAGCGCACCGAACTGCGGTAGAGGCACCGCTGGCGCTGAGCGCGGAACCGCAAGTAGGGCGGCGTCCGCTTCCCGCGCGAAGGCGAGATGGCCTCACCGGGCAAATCGGCGGGCGCGGCCTCCGCGGCGTCGGAGCTCAGTCGGCGCGAGGCCATGCCGCGTAGCGCTGCCGGTGCGTAGTGGTGGCCGTACATCATCATCGCGGTGAGGCCGGCAAACGGCTCGAGGTGCTTGCCGACCACGGGCAGCGACGCGTACATCCGCGTCGAGGCCATAACGAGATCGAGCGGATGCAGCGAGCGGTAGAAAGACATGATCAGCCGGCCATCGCCAGGTCGGGCTCGCCGGCCCAGCCGCTGCAGGGCTCGCAAACGACCTCTTCGAGGCTGAAATGCCCGCATGTGGGGCAGATGAACTCGAGCATGCGTTACGCCTTTCGAGACTTGTGTCATGCCGACTTTCTGCAGCGCGCCTCACATACCCCGGCCCCGGAGCGCCAAAACCCATCGTTATCGATTTGCAGCGTCAGTACTGTGGCCTCCGTGAAGTACTTGGAGGTCGAGGGAGTGGGCCGGGTAAGCCGCATTGGGCTTGGGACCTGGCAGTTCGGGTCTCGGGAGTGGGGCTACGGCGACAGTTACGCCGCCGGTCCGGCGCGAGAAATCGTGCAGCGTTCGCTGGCGCTGGGCGTCACGTTGTTCGACACGGCCGAGATCTATGGTTTCGGCAAGAGCGAGCGGATCCTCGGCGAGGCGCTGGGCGACCAGCGCTCCGACGTGGCGGTGGCCAGCAAGGTCTTCCCGGTCGCCCCGTTCCCGGCGGTGGTCAAGCAGCGCGCGCACGCCAGCGCGCGGCGGCTGGGGCTGCAGAAGATCCCGCTGTATCAGATCCACCAGTCCAACCCGGTGGTGCCCGATTCGGTGATCATGCCGGGGATGCGCGACCTGATCGACGACGGCGTGATCGGTGCGGCGGGTGTGTCGAACTACTCGCTGTCGCGCTGGCAGAGGGCCGACACCGCGCTCGGACGACCGGTGATCAGCAATCAGGTGCACTTCTCGCTGGCGCATCCCCAGGCGCTCGAGCGTCTGGTGCCGTTCGCCGAGCGTGAGAACCGCATCGTGATCGCCTACAGTCCGCTGGCCCAGGGCCTGCTCGGCGGCAAGTACGGCCCCGACAACCGGCCCGGCGGCGTGCGCGCGACGAACCCGCTGTTCGGCACCGAGAACCTGCGACGGGCCGAACCGTTGCTGCAGACGCTGCGCGACGTCGCCGCCGATGTCGGCGCGAAACCCGCGCAGGTGGCGCTGGCGTGGCTGATTCACCTGCCGAACGTCGTCGCGATCCCCGGCGCGTCCAGCGTCGAACAACTCGAGTTCAACGTGGCAGCCGCCGACATCGAGCTCAGCGCCGAGGCGCAGGAGGCGCTCACCGCGGCCGCCCGCGCTTTCCGCCCGGTGTCCGCGGCGCGCTCCCTGGCGGACACGGTGCGTGAGAAACTCGGCGTTCGCTAGTCGCGCGACGATCAAGCGGCGAGGTACGAGCCGCGCTGAGGAGTGCGACCGTCGGGTTAGTCGCGCGACGATCAAGCGGCGAGGCACGAGCCGCGCTGAGGAGTGCGACCATCTAATTAGCCTTTCAGCTTTCCATCGAGGTACTCGCTGCGGCAGGCACCGCGGGCCAGCTTGCCGCTGGTCGTGCGCGGAATGACGCCGGCCGCGACGAACCGGATGTCGGCGACCGGGATACCGTGCCGCGCAAGCACATCGGAGCGGATCGCGTCGATCTCCGGTGCGGGATCGTTGCGAGCGGTTCCGGTCGCGCGTTCGGCGACGATCACGAGGGCTGCCCCGTGGGGTGCGGGGACGGTGAACGCGGTGACGTGTCCGGCTCGTGTCATCGCCGAGGCGCCTTCGGCGGTCGACTCGATGTCCTGCGGATAGTGGTGTCTGCCGTCGATGACGATCAGATCGGCGCGCCGTCCGGTGACGAACAGCTCACCGTCGTGGTAGACGCCGAGATCGCCGGTACGCAGCCAGTTCGCTTCCTCGGCAACGCCTTCCGCGTGGCTGGCGGGCATGATCCGGGACGCGAGCCGGGCCTCGAAGGCGTGGCGCGACTCGTCCGGTCGACCCCAGTAGCCGCGCCCGAGGTTGGCACCGTGCAGCCAGATCTCACCGACACTTCTGTCGGGCAGTTCGGCGCCGGTGTCGGGATCGACGATGACGGCCCACTGACTGCGCGCCACCTTTCCGCACGACACATGGGCCACCGCGTCGAGCGAGTCGGCGGCGACGGGCACCGCGCGGCCCGCGCTGAGCTGCGCACGGTCGAGGTGTATCGCGGCGGCGTGGGCGTCGGGTTCGATGGTCGCGACGAACAGTGTGGCCTCGGCGATTCCGTAGGACGGCCGGAACGCGTTCGGCGGCAACCCGTATGGCGTGAACGCGTCGTTGAAGGCGGTGATTGCGTCGATGCTGACGGGCTCCGAGCCGATGATCAGCACCGCCTTGCTCAGGTCGAGGGCGTCGCCTTCTGCGGGTCGGCCGCGTTGGGCGGCGTATTCGTAAGCGAAATTCGGTGCCGCCGTGACCACGCGGCCTTCGCGCGACCCGTCCGACAATGCCCTGAGCCAGCGTTGCGGGCGTCGGATGAAGGCGGTGGGCGACATCAGCGTCGAATGTCCGCCGTACACGGCGGGAAACCCGATCATCGAAAGACCCATGTCGTGAAACAGCGGTAACCAGCTGACCCCGTGCACTTTTCGGTCGAGCAGGTCGATGGACAGAATCATCTGGATCAGGTTTGTGCCGACCGCCCGGTGCGTGATCTCGACTCCGGCCGGCGGCCGCGTCGCGCCCGAGGTGTACTGCAGATGGGATACGGCGTCAAGCGGCAGCTCCACCGGCTCGAAATCGCCTGTCACGCCGATGTCGTCGAGAACGACGACGCGCGGAGGCACGCTGTCGAGGCCGGACAGGAAGCTGCGCACGTTCGCGGCCGCGGCCGCCGTAGTCACCACGACCGACGGTTCGCAATCGCGCAGCGCCGTCTCCAGTCGTTGTGTGTGGCCCTGTAGCTCGGGCGCGAACAGCGGGACCGCGATCGCGCCCGCTTTGATCGCACCGAAGAAGGCGACGACGTAGTCGAGTCCCTGCGGCGCCAGAATTGCGACGCGGTCACCCCTCTGGGTCACGCGTTGCAGGCTCGCGGCGACCGCTCGCAGGCGTACGCCGAGTTGTTTCCAGGTGAGCTCGACGACCCGCCCGTCTCCGGTGTGGTCGAGGTAGCGGTAGGCAGGTGCCTCGCCGACGTTGGCGATGTTGCGGTCGATCAGCGAGATCAGGTTCACCCCGGCGGGCACCGCGACCTGGCCGTCGGCGTCCAGGCAGTCCTCGATCCGCAGCAGTCCGTCGTGCGGTACGGGACGGGACGTCATGGGAGCAGTCTAGGTACCGGCTGCGCTGCCTCCTGGTACGGCCGTACCAGGAGGGTTACTGCTCCAACGTCAGCACCGTGATATCCGGCGGGGCTCCGATGCGCACCGGCGGACCCCAGTAGCCGGCGCCGCGGGTCACGTACAACTGGGTGTCCTCGACGGTCGACAGGCCCGCGAGCGCGGGTTGCACGGCGCGCACGACGTAGTGGAACGGCCACATCTGCCCGCCGTGGGTGTGCCCGGACAGCTGAAGGTCGACCCCGCGCGCTGCGGCCTCCTCGACGAGCACCGGCTGGTGCGCAAGCAGCACCGTCGGCCCGTCGGCGGATATCCCTGCCAACGCGCGGTCGAAATCCGGTCCGTCCGAGACTCGTTCGCCGGCAAGGTCGTTGACCCCCACCAGGTTGAGAACCGCACCGCCACGGCGGATCGGGGTGTTCTCGTTGCGCAGCGGTTGAATGCCCAATCGCTCCATCTCGCGGAGCCATTCCAATGTGTCGTCGACGAAGTATTCGTGGTTCCCGGTGACGAAGAAGGAGCCCTCGCGGGCGGTCAGATCGCCCAAAGGCGCTGCGGCCGGGCCGAGTTCGGCAACGGAGCCGTCGACGACGTCACCGACGATCGCGACGAGGTCAGGGGCGGTCTCGTTGATCATGTCGACGATCCGCGCGGTGTGCGCCCTGCCTGCCAGGGGTCCGAGGTGGATGTCGGACACCACCGCGACGCGAAACCCACGAAACGCCGGGTCCAGGTTGCGCAGCCGCACCGGCACCCGCAGCACGTCGGGCGGTCCCAGCGCGGTGGCCGTACCGACACCGACCAGGCCCACCGACGCGGCACCCGCGGCCACGGCGCTCGCGCGGGCCAGGAACAACCGGCGGCTCAACCCGTTCGGGTCCTCGGGTGTCGCCGCCGGCGCCCCGCGGACCCACCGCCGCAGCACGAGCCGCACGGGTTCAAGCACCAGCAGCATCAGCAGCAGGTATGCGGCCAGCCCGAACCACACATAGCCGGGCCAGGTGTACCAGCCCGCGTCGACCGGACTGGTCAGCCGGGGCAGGAACAGCGCCGCGAGCAGCAGCCCCGCCAACCCGGCGAAGACGGCGCTCAGTATCCAGCGGACCCTGCCCGGCCGGGTGGTGTCCTTGATCAGGCGCTTCCACAAGTAGGCGTGCATGAGAGCGAGCACCGTGCCCAAGATGACGATGAACATGGCGCCTTTCAGTGGCTTTCGTGCGCGACCGATCGATTCGCGACGGGTAGCGCACCGTAATCGCAGGTGTTACAGCGAGACCGTTCCGTAGTCGCCGACGTGCTCGATCAGCGTGCGGAGCTGGTCGTCGGTGGTACCGAACGTGTTGTCGATGGCCGTGAGTCGCGCCGCGTAATGGCCTACGGGATACTCCGCGGTCATCCCGATACCGCCGTGCAGCTGGATCGCCTCCTGCGCGATATGCCGGCCCGAGCGCCCGATCTGGAATTTGGCCCGTGCGGCGATCACCGGGTCGAACCTGCCGTCGGCGATCGTCATCGCGGCGTAGTAGTTCATGCTGCGCGCGAGTTCGAGCGAGACGTACATGTCTGCCGCACGTTGCGTCAGCGTCTGGAACTTGCTCAGCGGAACGCCGAATTGCTTTCGGCTGGTGAGGTATTCGGTGGTGAGCCGCAGCGCCTCCTCCATCGCTCCGACCGCCTCCGAGCATAGCGCCGACTGATAGCGGATGACCGTTCGCGCGACGTGTTCGGTCGCATCCCCGCCCCCGCCAAGAGGTTCGGCGGGTGTGGAGTCGAACTCGAGCTGTGCACCACCGCGGCCGTCGAACGTCCGATACGGCGCCCGATCCACCGCCGCGCCGTCAACGACGAACAGCCCCACGCCGCCGCCTGGCAGCGCGGCGGTGACGATGATCGTGTCGGCGGTGTCGCCGGCCAGAAGGGGATTCTTGCGCCCGGTGAGCGTCCAGGCATCACCGCTCTGTTCGGCGCGCGTGGCGGGCTGAGCCGACGGCAGCCGCGCGCCGGGCTCCGCATGCGCGAACGCCAGCAGCGTCTCGCCGGTCGCCACGGCGTCGAGAATCTCCTTCTGCTGGTCGCTGCCCACCTCGGCGATCAGGGCGCCGGGCACCATCGCAGCCTGCGCGACCGGTTCGGGCGCAAGCCGTTTGCCGATCTCGGTCAGCACCACCATCACCTCGATCTGGCCGGCCTCCGTCGGGTCGAAGCCGAGCCCGAGGATGCCCACCTCGGCCAGTTGGCCCCACACCTGACGGCTCCAGCCGGGTTCCCCTTCGGGCCGGACGCTTTCGCGGCCCGCCAGCACGTCGCGGGTGACGTCGCGCAGTAGTTGCTGTTCCTCGGTCAGGTCGAAATCCACGGCAGGCTCACAATCCCAGGATGGTCGAAGCGATGATGTTGCGTTGAACCTCGTTGGTACCGCCGTAGATCGACGTCTTCCGATAGTTCAAGTAGCGGGGCGCGGCGTCCTGCGCCCAGGTCGGCACGTCGATATCACCGGCGTCGAACGGCAGTGCCTCCGGCCCGGCCACCTCGACGAACAGCTCGGTGGCGGCCTGCTGCAGCTGGCTGCCGCGCAGCTTGAGGATCGACGACGCGGGGTTGGGCTTACCGTCGGCCTCGGATCCGCTGACCCGCATCTGCGTGAGCTCCAACGCGAGCAGCCCGGTTTCGATCTCGGCCACCCGCGCCGCGAACAGCGGGTCCTCGAGCAGCGGTGTGCCGTTGACCTCGAGCTTGGCGGCGTGTTCCTTCACCTGTGCCATCCACAGTTTGGTCAGCCCGATGCGGGCGATGCCGGTGCGCTCGTTGCCGAGCAGGAACTTGGCGTAGGTCCAGCCCTGGTTCTCCTCGCCGACGAGTTGGTCGGCCGGGATTCGCACGTCCTCGAAGAAGACCTCGTTGACCTCGTAGCTGCCGTCGATCAACTCGATCGGGCGCAGCGTGATGCCCGGCGTCGACATCTCGGCCAACAGGAACGAGATGCCGGCCTGTCGCTTGGGCGCATCCGGGTTGGTGCGGGCCAGCAGGAAGATCCAGTCGGCGTACTGACCGAGTGTCGTCCAGGTCTTCTGGCCGTTGACGACGTAGGTGTCCCCGTCGCGGACGGCCGTGGTCCGCAGCGACGCGAGGTCGGAGCCGGCCTCCGGTTCGGAGAAGCCCTGACACCACCAGATGTCGATGTTGGCCGTCGGCGGCAGGAAGCGTTCTTTCATGGCCTGTGAGCCGAACTGGGCGATCACCGGGCCCACCATCTTGGTGTTGAACGCCAGCGGTTCGGGGACACCGGCCAGCTGCATCTCGTCGAGCCAGATCTGTCGCTGCAGCGGCGTCCAGTCCTTGCCACCCCACTCGACCGGCCAATTCGGTACGGCCAGGCCGCTGGCATGCAGGATTCGCTGGCTGGTGACCATGTCCTCGGGGAACTTCGAGTGCCCGGTCTTGCCCCGCTCGCGGATGTCCTCGGGAATCTCGGAGGTATAGAACCGTCGCAGCTCCTCGCGGAATGCCGCGTCCTCGTCACTCAGCGCCAATTTCACGGTCTACCCCGTTCCTCTCGTGCGGTTGCCGGCCGGGTACCCGCCTTCGGCCCGGCTTGCCCATCCATGTGGCTCCATCCGCATTGTGCTCGTCCTACTTCCATGCGAAGACCGGTTGCTCGAGTTCGTCGACCGGATCGTGACGGCCCTCCAGACACAGCCAGCGCAATTGCAGAAGCACGGCGCCGGTCGGCGCGTGGATCAGGTCGTTGCCCAGCGGGACCTGCACGACCGGCCGTGGGCTCTCCGGGATGTCGATGAACCGCGGAGAGTCGGGGCGCTGCAGCTGATGCAGGCCGACCCGGTACACCGCGACGACCTCCTCGGGCGCAGGGCGCGGGTCGAGCCGTCCCCCGCCCCAGATCACCACCGGGGTGATGACGTATCCCGACCGCGTCGGGTAGTCGTCGAGCAGACCCAACACCGTCGAATCCGGCAGCCTGACACCGACCTCCTCGTCGAGCTCGCGCAATGCGGCGTCGACCACGGTCTCACCCGGGTCCAGCCGGCCGCCGGGCAGCGCCCACTGCGCGGCGTGCGACGTCAACCTGGATGCCCTGCGGCACAGGAAGAAAGCGGCGCCACCGGAGACGTCGACCATCCGGCCGTCGAGACGAGCGTCGGGCATTCCTCGCCCGTCGTTCCAGCCTTCGACGTCGACAGGATCCACTCTGTCCTCGCCGACCTCGGAGTCGACGAGCACGACGGCGACCGCGGCGTGGCGTTTCGTCGGGTCGCTCACGGCGCGACGGTCGTGTCCGGACAGGTTCGCTTCGATCCGCTCGCGCAGCGACTCGTCGTAGGAGATCGTCACCGCTCGACCATAGTTTCGCGGGGTTTCGTCGGCACCGTCCGGGGCAACTCCCTCCAGACCACAGCCCCTACGGAAGGGATCGACATGGCACTCGACGATGACGACATGACCACCTCGGGCGCAGGCGGCGAAGGGACCGCTGACGGCGGTTCGAACCCTGAAGGTCACGACGGCGGCGCCGACGGCACAGCCGGTGGAGAGGGCCCGGCCGATGGCGGCTCCAATCCCGAAGGACACGACGGCGGCGCCGACGGCACAGCCGGCGGTGAGGGCCCGGCCGACGGCGGCTCCAACCCCGAAGGACACGACGGCGGCGCCGACGGGACCGCGTGACCCCTGACCGATGATGCTTCGGCGCTGCGCTGCGGTTGACGCCCGACGGTTCGCCGACGAGTACTGGGGCCGTCAACCGTTGCTCACCCGGGCCGACGCGCTACCCCGCGACTTCAGCGATCTGCTCTCGCCCGAGACGGTCGACGAACTGATCGCCGAGCGCGGGGTGCGCGCGCCGTTCATCCGGCTGGCCAAAGAGGGCGACGTCCTGCCCAAGGACTGCTATCTGGGGCCCGCCGGCTTCGGCGCGGAGATCGCCGACCAGATCGACTCGGCCAAGCTGCTGAGTCAGTTCGCCTCGGGCGCAACGATAGTGCTGCAGGGCCTGCACCGGCTGTGGCCTCCGCTCATCGACTTCGTCCGGCAGGCGGTCGACGAGTTCGGCCACCCGGTGCAGGCCAACGCCTACATCACCCCGCCGGTGAACCGGGGTTTCGATCCGCACTACGACGTGCATGACGTCTTCGTCCTGCAGGTGTCGGGTCAGAAGCGCTGGATCGTGCACGAACCGGTGTACGAGCACCCGCTGCCCTCGCAGCCGTGGACGGGGCATCGCGCGGCGATCGAGAAACGGGTGGCGCAGGACGCACCGGTCATCGACACGGTGCTCCAGGAGGGCGACGCCCTCTACCTGCCGCGCGGGTGGGTGCATTCGGCACAGGCGTTGCAGATGACGTCGATCCACCTCACCATCGGGATCTCCCCGGTGACGGCGGTCGACGTGGCACGCGCCGCCGTCGACCAGTTGGCCGCCGACGCGGCCTTCCGTGGGTCTCTGCCCATGGGTGTCGCCGATGCGGATGAGACGATGGCGACGGTGTCGAAGGTCATGGCGGAAATGGTCGGGTCGCTACGAGACGATGCGGCGACCCTGAGCGCGGGCGCTGCCGCGCACTTGGCACGGCGTCACGCCGACCGGACCCGACCCGTGGCCGTGCGACCGCTGGCCTCCCTTGCAGCATCCGAGCGAGCCGGGGAGACGGCCGTCCGGTGGCGACATGGGCTGAGCGCAACCGTCGACCAGGCCGGCGACCGGATCGTGTTGCGCCTGCCGGACCGGACCATCACGTTCCCGCAGACCTGTGGTGCGGCCGTTCGTGCGCTGCACGAGGGAGCCGTCGTCGACGCGGCCGACACGCCCGGCTTGGACGTCGCCGACGCAACGGTCCTCATCCGGCGATTGTTGCGGGAAGGCGTCCTCGTTCCCGTCAGCAGCGTCGTTCCCGTTCAACGGAACTCGCCGGCAGACGCCGGATGACGGTCGCCAGGAGAATCCCGTGCAGCGATCAATCGCTGGCCCGCGACGACCCGATGTACGGCACCGCGTCGGCGGGCTCGGCGTGGCTGCTGCTCGAGTTGAGCGGCGCCTGGGGACCGTCGGCGTTCCTGCAGTCGCCGACCAGCATTGACCCGCAACTCGGCCGCGCGATCGTGCGTCGGGCCGAGAAGGCGGGTATGCGCATCGCCGCGATCCGCAAGCACGGCCGTCGACCCGACACACCGCGGTGGCGCTGGTATGTGGCGCGCTGCGGCGTCGGCGAGGAGGCACTGCACCACGGAGAGGTCGACGACCCTCGTGACCTTCTCGAGCTCGCACTCGACGGCAGCGACGGGAGCATCACGACCGATCCGCTGATCGCGATCTGCTCACACGGCAAGCATGACCAGTGTTGTGCGGTGCGCGGCCGCAGCGCATGCCGCGCGATCGCTGCGGAGTACCCGGAATTCACTTGGGAGTGTTCGCATCTCGGCGGTGACCGGTTCGCCGCGACCATGCTCATCCTGCCGGAAGGGCTGTGTTACGGGAGGGTGGACTCCGCCGACGCCGCGGGGCTGGTACGTCTGTACCTCGAGGGCCGGTTGGACAACCGTTTCCTGCGCGGACGCACATCGCTTCCGCACGCCGTGCAGGCCGCCCAGTACTTCGCCCGTGAGCGCTACGGCGACGACCGGATCGACGCGCTGCATCCGTTGCACGTCGAACGCGGTGAGCACCTGATCCGGGTCCTGCTCGACGGTGACGCCGGACCCATCGAGGTCATCCTGCACGAGGAGTTGTCCGAACCCCTTCTGTCGCAATGCCATGCGCGCGTGGAAGGCCAGGTTCGCGTCTTCACGCTCGGCTCCATGGGCCCCCACGAGGTCTAGTCCGCTGCCGGCTCCGATGAGATAGTTCGACGGTGCGCTGAGGTTCAGGCGGCGGCCCGGCCGAAATACAGTTCCTGGGTCGCCAGGCACACCAGCTGTCCGGCCCGGTTGTACATCGTCGACGTGGTCAGCCCGCGACCGGCGACACCGCTGGGCGAAAACTGGTCGGACAGCACCCAATCCGACATGTCGACCGGCCGGTGGAACCACAGCGCGTGGTCGATCAGCGCGTTGAACGTGCCGATCGGGGTGGCACCGCGCATGGCGAGCGCCGTCTCGACCATCGTCGTGCCCGACAGGTAGGCCAGCAGGCAGCTGTGCAGCACCTCGTCGTCGGCCACCGGCTCACCGGGCCGCCACCACATCCGCATCCGCGGCGACGGTTCGCCGAGCTCGAGCGCCAAGCGCGGTGGCGCATCGATGTAGCGCAGGTCGAACGGCTGCGGCCGCACCCAGAAGCCGTTGTGCTCGTCGGCGAAGTCCGCCAGTTGCTGCTGCACCGGCGCAAGCGAATCCGGTTGTGGTACATCGGGAATCGGCTGGTGATAGTCGAGTGAATCGACGGGCGCGCTCAGCGACACCAGCGCCTCGAGCAGAATCTGGTCGTCCTGGACCGCGGTGACCTGACGCGTCGACAGCGTTCCGCCGTCGCGTGCCACGTCAACGTGCAGGTCGACCGGATAGCGGGCATCGCCTGCGCGCACGTAATAGACGTGAGCGCTGTGCGGCGTACGGCCGGGAGCGGTCCTGCTGGCCGCCATCAGAGCCTGGCCGGCGATGTGGCCGCCCACGATGTGGTGTGCCGGGTTGTCGAGTTGCGTCGCGACGAAGTGCCGGTCGCCGCGTCGGTCCACCTCGAGCGTGGCGACGATCTCGGCGAGGGTCGGAACGCGGTAAGTCACCCCGGCATCATGCCAGTGCGATTTCGGTGCAGTTCGTTGCGCTCAGCGCGACAAACCGCACCCAACTCATAGCTCGGCGAGGATCGCCGCCACGAACTCGTCGACGTCGGCCTCGGTGGTGTCCCACGCCGTCATCCAGCGCACCTCGCCGCGCGAGCGGTCCCAGTCGTAGAACCGCACCCGCTCGCGAATGCGGTCGGCCGCATCGGTCGGCAGCGACGCGAAGATCGCGTTCGCCGGGCTCTCCTGGGTGAACGCGAGCCCAGGCAACCGTCCCTCGGCGATGTGGGCCTCGAGGGTCGAGCGTAGCCGCGCCGTCATCGCGTTCGCGTGTGCGGCGCTGCGCAGGCCGAGGTCGTTCTCGAACAGCGTCAGCAGCTGCACCGAAGTGAAGCGCATCTTGCTCGCCAGCTGCATCGTCAGTTTCCGCAGATACTTCAGCCCGCTCGCACGGGCCGTATCGAGCACGACCACCGCCTCGGCGCCGAGCAGGCCGTTCTTCGTGCCGCCCAAGCTGAGGACGTCGACCCCCGCATCCGTGGTGAACGCCCGGAACGGCACGCCGAGCGCCGCTGCCGCATTCCACAGCCGCGCCCCGTCCATGTGCAACGCCATCCCGTTGGCGTGGGCGAAGTCCGCCACCGCCCGCACCTCGTCCGGCGTGTACACGGTGCCCATCTCGGTCGTCTGCGTGATGCTCACCGCAAGCGGCTGGGCCCGATGCTCGTCACCCCAACCCCACGCCTCGCGGGCGGCGAGTTGGGGGGTCAGCTTGCCGTCGGTGGTGGGCACCGTCAGCAGCTTGATCCCGGTCATACGCTCGGGCGCGCCGGCTTCGTCGGTGTGGATGTGGGCCGTCGACGCGGTGACGACGGCGCCCCAGCGCGGGAGAACACTGGTCAGCGCAACCACATTCGCGCCGGTGCCGTTGAAGACCGGGTAGACCTCGGCGCCCGCGCCGAAGTGTTCGCCGATCACGTCCTGCAACCGCGCGGTGTACGCGTCCTGCCCGTATGCGGGTTGGTGGCCGCCGTTGGCGGCGGCCAGGGCGGCGAGCACCTCCGGATGTACACCGGCATTGTTGTCGCTGGCGAAGCCTCGCCAGTCGGGATCGTGCAGACGCGACGTCACGCCTCATCCTTTCACCGTCCTGACGCGGCTCCCACACGCGGAGCGACCACTACCGGCCGCACGTGATGATCGTCGCCGGCCTCGATTTCGCCGCAGATATATGTATGTGCTATGCATACTTAGTGGCGCCGTCACGATACGACCAACTCGACGAACTGCTGACCCGCATCGCGGTCGCCCGGCAACGGCCGGGTTGGCGGGATCGTCTTCTCGACGGCGCAGGCCCCGTGACCAGCGCGTCGACCCTGCGGGTGCTGCGCGCGGTCGAGCAGTGCCAGCAGGTTTCCGGCGGCGCCTCCATCCGCGATGTCGCCGACTTCCTTGCCGTCGACCACTCCACCGCGAGCCGGTCGGTGGCCGCCGTCGTCGCCGCAGGCCTGGTGACCAAGACGTTCGCCGCGGACGATCAGCGCCGCTGCATGCTCGTGCTGACCGAAGCCGGGCACGAGGCCTCACAGACGGTGACCGACCGCAGGCGTGAACTGGTCGCCGAGATGATCGAGGACTGGCCCGACGCCAGCGTCGACACCCTGGTCGATCTTCTCGACCGGTTGGCCGAACGGTTCGAAGGGGCGTCGGCCCGATGACCGCCGAAGCCACCGCCCCGCCGCAGGAACGCGGTGCGCTCGGGTTGATGTTCGATCCGGTGTTCGGCGCGTTGTTCTGGGGAAAGATCTTCTCGGTCGTGGCGGTCTGGACGCACGGCATCGTCGCCGCGATTGTGATGTTCGACGCGACGCGGTCAGCCCTCATGGTGGGGTTGGTCGGCGTCGTCCAGTTCGCGCCCCAGCTGATCCTCAGCCCCATGAGCGGCAAGTGGGCCGACACCGGCAACCCCGCGCGGCAGATCCTGCTCGGCCGGGTGTTGTGTGTGGCCGGTTCCGGATTCACGGCGGTGTGGTTGTTCGCCGACCCCGCAGGACACGACATCTCCGATGCCGTTCCCGTGCTCCTGGGCACCTTGCTGGTCGGGTTCGGCTTCGTGGTGGGCGGACCGGCGATGCAGTCGATCGTGCCGAACCTCATCCGCGACGGTGAACTGTCGACGGCCATGGCGCTCAACAGCTTCCCCATGACCATCGGGCGCATCGTCGGCCCCGCGGCGGGCGCGTACATCGCCGCGCATCTGGGGGCCGGAGCCGCGTTCGCGGTCAGCGCGGTTCTGCATCTCGTGTTCGCGTTGTTCCTTCTCGCCGTGCGGTTTCCCGCACCGCCGACGCGGCTCGCCGACACCGATTACCGCGTGCGCGTGGCGCTGCGATACGTGTGGCGGGATCGCCCGCTGTTGCTGGCGCTGCTTGCGGTGACCACCGTCGGCCTGGCGTCCGACTCGTCGATCACACTGACCCCGTCGTTGGCCGACGAACTGGGCGGCGGCGCCAGCCTGGTCGGAACGCTGTCCGCGGTGTTCGGCGTCGGCGCGGCGGTCGGCATGGCGACCTTGGCGTTGCTGCGCGGCCGGATCGCGTCGCAGAACGTGTCGGCGATCGGGCTGGCAGGGCTCGGGTTCGGGTGTGCGGTGCTCGCGGCCGCGCCGGTGACCGCGGTGGCCATCGCGGGGTTCGTCCTTGCCGGACTGGGTTTCGGTTGGGCGATGACCGGGCTGAGCACCGTCGTGCAGGAGCGGGCCCCCGAGCCGTTGCGCGGGCGCATCATGGCGCTCTGGCTGGTCGGCTTCCTGGGTTCACGTCCCATCGCCGCGGCCGTGCTCGGCGGCGCGGCCGACGTGTTCAACGTGCAGGTGGCCTTCGCGGTGGCAATGGTGTTCTGCGCGACGGCCGCCCTGTGGTGCCGCCCGGCCAAACTGGCTGGCCCGCTACCGTCACACGTTTAGCGTTGCGCCTCAGGCGCTTTCGGCGGCCTTGCGCGCCCGTTCCGTCATGGAGGCGACCACTCCACCGTCGTTGAGGATGTCGGTGCCGGTGAGGTAGCCCGCCTTGGGACTGACGCAGAACGCGAACAGCTCGGCCATCTCCTGCGGTGTGCCCCACCGCGGGACGGCGGCGTCGGTGACCATCGCGCCTGCGCCTGCCTGCTCCTCCAGCCTGCCCATCTCGGTGTCGACGGATCCCGGGGAGACCGAGACGATGCGCAGGCCCTTGCCGTTGAACCGTTCGGCCTGTGACGAGCTGTACCACCGCACGAAGCTCTTGCTGACGGCGTAGGCAATGCCCGAACGCGCCTCCGGCCCGGCGATGTCGCATGCGGCCAGCATGTCGGCCATGAACGCGTCCTGATCGGCCATCGCTTGCGGGAACTTGTTCTTGGGGATCATCTCGTCGGGCAGCAGGTGCGCGGCCATGGATGCGACGTTGACGATCGCGGCGCCCTCGGAGGCCGCCTCGAAGAACGCCTCGTTGACGTTGACCGTGCCGATCGCGTTGGTGCGCATCACATATTCGGCGTCACCCATGCTGGGGCTCACGCCCGCGGTGTGAACCACCGAGGCGATCGTCCCCACGCCGGTCGCCGTCTCGAAGAGCCGATCGACCGCCGCCCCGTCGGTGACATCACAGTGCACGGCGGTGACGGTGATGCCCGCGTCGGCCAACTCCGCGGCCGCGGTGTCGAGCCGGTCCTTCCTGACGTCGCACAGGACCAGGGCGTGGTCATGTTCGAGGATGCGGGCCGTCGCCTGGCCCATGCCACCGGCGCCACCGGTGATGATCGACACTCGACTCATAGCGGGAACGCTATACCGAAAGCGCGACGGGATGCCCGACGGGTGGGCCGTCCGTCCGTTAGACGCCGACCGCGCGCTCCAGATCCTTCAGCGACGTCTCGAGGTGGCCGAGTAGCCGCTGAAGCGACGGCACGCTCCTCCGATCGCCGACCAACCCGAAGTCGAGGTTGTCGGCATTGTTGGCCAACGTGATGTTGAGCGCCTGCCCGTCGAGCGGAATCGAGAAGGGGTAGTTGCCGTCGAGTCGGGCGCCGTTCCAGTACATCGGCTGCCTGGCGCCGGGCACGTTGGAGATCACGATGTTGAACGGCGGTGGCGAGGTGGAGACGAAGCCCGGCAGCAATCCGAGCGCCAGCCCGCCCACCAACAACGCCGACAAAGCCAACTGCTGAACACGCGGCAGTTCGGAGAAGACTTTCTTGTTGTCGCGCATCGACGTGGCGATCGCTTCCAGTCGCTGCACGGGATCCTCGAGATCGGTGGCGAGATTGCACAGGATTGCGCCCACCAGGTTCCCACCGCCCTCGGCGTCCTTCTCGGTGCGCAGATTCACAGGAACCATCGCGACCAGCGGCGTGTCCGGCAACGCGTCTTCGTCGGCCAGATACTCCCGCAGCGCCCCCGCACACATGGCCAGCACGACGTCGTTGACGGTCACGCCCGCAGCGCTTTTGACCTTCTGGATGCGCTCCAACGCCCACGACTGGGCCGCGACCCGCCGCGCCCCGCCGATGCGGACGTTGAGCATCGTCTTCGGTGCGCGGAACGGAAGGGTGAGCTCCTGCTCGATGAGGGCGGCTCGCGCCAGCGACAACGTGGTCGGTGCGAGACCGGCGACCGAGCTCGCGGCCTCGCTCACCGTCTGCAGCAGTGACGGACCGGATTTCGGGCCCGACCGGCGCCGTGGCGGCAAGCTCCACGGTGCCTGAATCGACGTGTCACCCGGATCGGTGGAAAGCGTCCGCTGCACCAGCTTCATTGCCGATACGCCGTCGATCAGCGAGTGGTGAAACTTCGTGTAAACCGCGAAGCGTCCGTCGGTCAGCCCCTCGATCAGGTGCGCCTCCCACAACGGGCGGTGGCGGTCGAGCAGCGTGCCGTGCAATCTCGAGACCAGCTCGAGTAGCTCACGCACCCGGCCCGGCGCCGGGAGCGCCGAGCGGCGCAGATGGTATTCGAGATCGATGTCCTTGTCGGAGGACCACACCAGGTTGGTGAGCCCGCCGAAGAACGCCGGATGTTTGCGGAAGGTCGGCTGCACATCGGTCTGCTCCACCAGGGTGTCGTAAAGATCCCGCAGGAAGTCGGGGCCGGCCCCGGCCGGTGGCACGTACAGCGTTAGACCGCCGACATGCATTGGGTGTTCCCGGGATTCGCCGAGCAGAAAGATCAGGTCCGTGGGTGATATCGGTTGCATGCGGCCTCCGGCTTCGATGCTTGAGAATGCTCAAGACTTGTCTGTACATCCCCCACGCGGTCATTGCACAAACGTGTATCGCGGCCGGTGACCAGGACGCTGCTTCAGCCTCCCACTCACGGGACGACCGCGCCAGGTCATCCGACGGCGGACGACGAAGGTGGCGCGGAATGCCCCTCGGGCCCGACGTGCGTCATCAATCGGACGATCTCTTTGCGGTCGGCTTCCGACGGCATACCCATGTCCGGTGTGTAGCCGTACACCTCGTGCAGCGGCGTGGAATCGGTGCGGGTGTCGAGGATGTCGACGTCTTCGGTGGTGATCAATCCAGGATGTTCTACGCCGCACGCCTCGGCCACCTTGACCAGGTCGCGGCGCAGTGTCCTGACGTAGTTGGCGACCCGCTCGGCCTTGACGTCGGGCACCAGGCCACGGGCCAACCATGCGTTCTGGGTGGCGACTCCGGTCGGGCAGGTGTCGGTGTGGCATTTCAGCGCCTGGATGCACCCGATCGCGAGCATCGCCTCGCGCGCGACGTAAACCAGATCGCAGCCGAGCGCGAAGCCGACGATGGCGTTGTCCGGCAGTCCGAGCTTGCCCGCGCCGATGAAGACCACATCCTCGTGCAGGTCCCGCTCGGCGAAGATCCGGTACGTCCGCGCGAAGCCGAGTTGGAAGGGCAGCGACACGGTGTCGGTGAAGATCAGCGGTGCCGCGCCGGTGCCACCCTCACCGCCATCGATGGATATGAAGTCGACGCCGCGGCCGGTGTCTCGCATGAGATCGGCCAGATCGCACCAGAACTCGAGATCACCGACGGCCGACTTGATCCCCACCGGCAGGCCCGTCTCGGCGGCCAGCAGTTCCACCCAGTCCAGAAGGCTGTCGACGTCGGAGAACTCTGCGTGCCGCGATGGGCTCACGCAGTCGCGACCCTCGGGGATTCCACGAGCGGCGGCGATCTCGGCGGAGACCTTCGGTGCGGGCAGCAAACCTCCCAGAGTCGGCTTGGCCCCTTGGCTGAGTTTGATCTCCAGCGCCCGCACCGGCGCACCCGCCACCACGTCTTTGAGCTTGGCCAGATCGAAGCGACCGTCGGCGTCCCGGCACCCGAAGTAGGCGGTGCCGATCTGGAAGATCAGTTCCCCGCCGTGGCGGTGGTAGCGCGAGATGCCGCCCTCGCCGGTGTTGTGGAGACAGTCGGCCAGTGCGGCCCCCTTGTTGAGCGCCTCGACGGCATTGGCCGACAGCGATCCGAAGCTCATCGCGGAGATGTTGACCACCGAATTCGGCCGGAACGCGCCGGGTCGGTCGCGGGCCGCCCCGATCACCTTGGCGCACGGCACCTGTATCTCGCGGCTGGTGCCCGGTGACGACGGTGGGACGGTCTTGGCGAACGTGCGATGTTTGATCACCGGATAGCCGGAGGTGTACTCCAGGTCGTTGTCGGTGCCGAAGCCGAAGTAGTTGTTCTGTTTCTTGGCCGACGCGTACACCCACCGTCGCTGGTCGCGAGTGAAGGGCCGTTCCTCGTCGTTGGCCGCGACGATGTACTGCCGCAGCTCCGGGCCGATGGCTTCGAGTAAGTACCTCGCATGCCCGACGACGGGAAAGTTTCGCAGTAGCGCGTGCCTTCGCTGAAACAGATCACGCACGGCCACGGCGCCCATCGTCGAGGCTGCCGCGGCGGCGAGACCACGTACGGTGCGGCCCATGGGGTCAGGGTTTCCGGACAGCCACGGACCGAAACCCGCCCGTCACCGCGCGTGACGCAGGATCAGGAGTTCGCCGGTCAGCGTTCCGTTTTCGAGTAGCGCCCCGATGTCGCCGCTCTGCTCTTCGGCCAGCCGCCACGCCCGCTTGCGGCCGTGGCGTTCGGACAGCGTGATCTCCACCTTCTCGGCGCGTTCGGTCCACACCGCTGGAATGTCGGGCAGATCGGCGGTGCACAGCCGTTCCTCCACGACGAAGGAAGCTTGCCCGATGAGCTCGTCGAGACGCTCCGGTGTGGGGAAGTGATTGTCCGGAAGTCGATCGCCAGGGATTGCGCGATGCGCCACGAACGCCAGCAGCCCGACGCTCCCGCCGGGTCGCACCGTGCGGCGTAACTCGTTCAGTAGCGTGAGCTGATCCGGCGTGGTGCACAGGACGCCCAGCGACCACGCCGCGTCGAAACGCGAGTCGGCGATCGGCAGCGCAGAGCCGAGCCCACAGAGCACCGGGTGGTCGAACAACCTGCGCGCCGCCCGGCATGCCCCGGTTTCGGGCTCGACGAGCACCGGTCGCACCGAGCGCGCCTGCGCCGCGTACGCGGCCGGGCCGCCGACACCCGCACCGCAGTCCAGCAGCGTGTCGCCCGCCGCCAGCCCCATCCGCTCGATCAGCCAATCCAGTGCGGCCGGGCTTCCGCTTCCCCGGCACGCCGCGGGGATGTGGTAATCCGGTCCCAGATCCGCGGCCACCTGCGCCGTCCACTCGGCGACCGTGTCGAACTCGGCCTCCATCGCCTCACTCACGCTGCCACCTCCTGGATGCGGCGCCCCACTTCGGCCTTGATCTCGGCGCCGACGCGGGCACCGGATGCCGACGCCAGCCCGGAGACGTTCACGCCTTCGACGCCGTCGATCGACAACAACGCTTCCGCCTCGGCGACCGCCGCCTCGATTCCCGCCGCCACCGGATCTGCGGCGCCCAGGACGTATTCGGTCACCGACGGGTCGAGCTCGAGCCCGGGCAGCCCCTGCAGGACGGCCGCGGACACGCTGTCGGTGAACACCGCGACCGCCGCGATCACCGGGATGGACAGGCCCGCGGCGCGGGCGGACTGCATGAAGTCGGCGATCATGGCCGGGAACGGCACGTGGTTGAGAACCGCCAAACTGGCTCCGGCGCGCTGCTTTTCCACCAGACGGGCGGGCCGTCCATGTACCGGCGGCGCCGTCGGCGTCTCGGGTACCGCGGCGACCATGCCGATCGACGCCGCGAGCTCGACCAGGCGCGGCCCGTCCAGGTCGAAGGTCTGCGTCACGTCGGGGCGGACGTCATAGCCCCGACCGTCACCCGTCACGCACAACGCGGTGTCGACGCCGATACTGAGTAACCCGCGCAGTTCCTGCTCGAGGACCACCCGGTTGCGGTCGCGGCACGACAGCGTGATCCACGGCGCCACACCGGCGTCGAGCAGCAGGCTGCCCATCAGCGTGGGCGGGAAGTCCGGTTTGTTCTGATGCTCACCGACCAGAACGGCGTCACACGACGGTGCAAGAAGACCGGCGGTTGCCGCGACGTCCTGCGCATCGAATGCGGCGTTGCTGAAGTCGGTGAGCACCAGGGGTGGATTGACCGGCCGGGGTTCGTGTCGCGGCCCCGACCACGGCACCACGTCGGCGAATGTGCACGGACCCGCGCGCATCTCGCACTGGCCGTCGGGGCGCACACCACCACACGGACCGAACTCCATCCGTTTGGGACAGCCCAGCACTGGTGGCGATGTCACGTGTCTCCCCTTCGACGCTGAGCTCAGATACCCACCGCGTGCCCGTGGCAATCGCCACGGCGGTGCGCGCCGGTTTGAGAACCGACAGGTCGGGGCATCAACCCGCCGTGCTGACCGCAGTGTGGTTCGGCCTGGCCGCATCCAGCTCCCTCGTCATCGGCTCACTGGTGGGAGCGAAATGGAGCCCGCCGAAACGGGTGACGGGTGTGCTGCTCGCCTTCGCGAGCGGGGCGCTCATCTCGGCGCTGGCGTTCGAACTGTTCGAAGAGGCCTACCACATGGGCGGTGCGCTGCGTTCGGGTCTCGGCCTGCTCGCGGGCGCGGCCACGTTCGTCGCTGTCGACACCGCGCTGGACAGATACATCAGCGGGAAGTCCGGGCCCGACACCCGGGAAGTCGCCACCTCGGGAGCGCGCGGCGGGGTCGGGTTCGCGTTGTTGGCGGCGGTGACGTTGGACGGTGTGCCGGAGAACCTCGCGCTCGGTGTCTCGCTCGTCGGCGGTGTGTCGCTGTCGCTGCTGGTGGCGATCTTCTTCTCGAACCTGCCGGAGTCCCTCGTCGGCGCGGTCGCGATGCGCGAGTCGGGAACCAGCGCCCGCGCCGTCGTTCTGACGTGGTCGCTGTGCGCGGTGTTGCTGGCCGCTGCCGTGGTGCTGGGTCGTACGGTCGCTTCGGGATTGGACGACACCCTGCTGGCGGTCGCATTGTCCTTCGCCGGCGGCGCGGTCCTGGCGTCACTCGCCGACACCCTCATGCCGGAGGCGTTCGAACACGGCCGCCCGCTCAACGCGTTTGCGACCGCCGGCGGGTTCTTCCTGTCCTTCGTGCTCGCCGGCTGACGTGCCCCTCACACCGCCCGCAACCCGTACATGTACGTGGTGAGGTACTCGTCGATGACGGGACGGCGGATCTTCTGAGCCTCGGGCATCGTGATGAGCAATGCGTAGAGGCCGACCAGGAACGAGATCCCGTTCAGCGTCACATCGACGTCGCCGCGAATCTCACCGCGGTCTTGTGCGCGGCGCAGTTCCTCGACGACGGCGACGATGACCGGATGCACGGTCCATTCCTCGGACGGGGCCCGGGTGGTGGAGAAGTGCAGGGCCAGAAAGTCCTTGAACAAGCGTGCGCCGAGCCTGCGTTCGAGCGCCTCAAGCACGGTGACCGCTTTGGCCAGGGTCGCCCGCACATCGTGGGGCCGTCGGTAGTACCGCGCCAGCTCCGCGGCCATGCGCTCCTGTTCGCGTCGTTCCAACTCGAGGAGGACGTGTTCCTTGGTCGGGAAGTGGAAGAAGAAGGTGCCGTGAGCGACACCTGCCGCCGAGACGATGGCACCGATGTCAGCAACCGCGATACCCCCGCGCTTGAACTCGGCGATCGCTGCACCGAGCAGGCGCTCACGCGTCTGGAGCCCCTTCCTGCCGCGCTCGGTCTTCTCCGGTTTGAGCACTGACATCCGTTCCGTTCCCGTGGGCTCCGCTTGCGACGACTCTACAAGCGCCGCCGAAAATAAACTGACTCAAATCAGATTTTAGGGTTCCAATCCGGACCCGGAACCGATACGGTCCTGCAAGAACACCGGCTTAAACCAATGCTTTTCGCCGACAACTCGCGACGGGCAGTGGAGTATTCCACTCCATGCAAGCTGCAGTAAATTGACTCGAGTCACGTGGAGGGTGCGGTGCAGATCCTCGAAGAGGTGCAGGACCTGCCGAAGGCGGGCAATATCAGAGCTCAGTGGGTGAGCCTGTGGACCGGGCCGGCGGTCGGGGCCGTGCTGCTGCTGGCGCTGCTGGCGTTCCCCGGTTTCTGGCCACCACTGTCGCCCCTACTGTCCGCCGACCAGGTGGCGGCGTTCTACGCCGACAACACCGCGTGGATCCGCTTCAGCCAAGTGAGGTTCAACCTGTGCGGGATCATGATCCTGCCGTTCTTCATGGTGATCGTCGTGCAGATGAAACGGATGAAGACCCAGAGCCACGTCTTCGCCTACTGCTATCTCACCGCGGTCGTCAGCGGCGCAACGATTTTCGCCTTGTCGAACATCTTCTTCCTGGTCGCGGCGTTCCGCCCCGACCGCAACCCCGATGTCGTACTGGTGCTCAATGATCTCGCATGGATCGTGTTCATCGCCCCGGTCGGCATGGTCGTCACGCAGTTCGCGCTGCTGGCCGTAGCCGTCTACTTCGACGACGGGCCCGACCCCGTCTTTCCGCGCTGGGTCGGGCATTACTCATTGGCGACCGGCGTGGCGATGGTGCCCGCGGCCGGGGCGGCGGTGTTCCACACCGGCCCACTGGCCTGGGACGGGTTGCTGTCCTTCTGGATTCGCAACGGGGCCTTCGCGTTGTTCGTCATCGTGATGTTCTTCGTACTGCGCCGTGCGGTGCTCAGACAAGCGCACGACGAAGGTGTCGCGCGGTGAGCACGCTGCTCACGCGCCGGTTCACCCGGGAATCCGATGGACCGCCCGGCGGGAAACCCGATGTGCGGCTGGTCTATTGGTTCTTCCCGGCCTGGTATGCGGTCTTCGGCGTCATCATCTGCGTACTGGCCAGGGTGACGCCGCCGCCGCGTCCCGACGTCACCGCCGCCGACAAGGTCGCGTTCTTCGCCGAGAACGGACTGACAATCCGGGCCGGCTTCTGCGTACTGCTGATCCTGCTCGGCGGGGCGGCCGTCACCAACGGCCTGGTGGCGTACTTCATCCTGCGCATGTCGGTCGGCTCCGTGTTCGCGTACGGCTACATCGGCGGCATGGGTGTCGGGGCGCTGCCGGGGTTTCTTCTCGTCGCGGTGTGCTTTCTCACCGCCACCTTCCGAGTCGACCGTGACCCGGAACTCGTCAGCATGCTCTACGACCTGGGCATGCTGTCCTACAACGGGTCACTAGGGTGCTTCTCTGCGGCCTACCTGGTGTTCGCGCTCG
This sequence comes from Mycobacterium sp. 852014-52144_SCH5372336, assembly GCF_001665615.1. Taxonomy (NCBI): domain Bacteria; kingdom Bacillati; phylum Actinomycetota; class Actinomycetes; order Mycobacteriales; family Mycobacteriaceae; genus Mycobacterium; species Mycobacterium sp. 852014-52144_SCH5372336. The sequence goes on along the minus strand of NZ_LZSW01000067.1, from coordinate 24,462 downwards.
CGATCCTCTACGACAAGAACGACATCTTTCCGAAATGGTTTGCCTACGTGACCATCTGGCAGATCGTCACCGAGGTCATCGCCACCCAGATGTTCGTGGCCTACTCGGGTCCGTTCGCCTGGAACGGTTCACTCGCGTTCTGGTGGTCGGTCGTGGTGTTCAGTCTCTGGCTGGGGGCGCTGATCGTCCTGCTCAAGCGGGCCACCAACCGCGAGCCGGTCGACGCCCCTGCCCTGAATTGAGGATTGCACTGTGACACAGTCTGATTCACGGGCGCTGACAACTCCGGCGGGCGACGCCCCGGTGGCCAGCGTGCCCCCGTCGGCCGGCCATCTGCCCGGCGACATCCACATGTGGGTGATGGTGCTCGGCGACCTGGTCATATTCGCGGGATACTTCGTCATCTTCATGGTCTACCGAGCCATGAACCCCGACGAGTTCCTTGCCGCCCAGCAGCACCTCGACATCAACATCGGGGTGCTCAACACCGTGATCCTGTTGACCAGTTCGTGGTTCATCGCACGAAGCGTGCTGGCCGCCCGGGGCGGCTCCCATGGCCGGGCGATCAGGTTCGTCTACGCGGGCGGCTTCTGCGGGCTGCTGTTCATCGGGTTCAAGGGCTACGAATGGGCCAGCAAGATCGCGGCGGGCCACACCAACTCCGAGATGTTCTACTCCTTCTACTACGTGCTGACCGGCGTGCACCTGGTGCATGTGCTGATCGGCCTGATCGTCCTAGGGGTCATCGTGCGTGAACTGAACAACCCCGGCAGACGCAGGACATCGATGGTCGAGTCGGGCGCCGTCTACTGGCACATGGTCGACCTGCTGTGGGTGATCATCTTCGGACTGCTCTACGTGATGAGGTGACGGTGACCAGCACATCGAAGAGGCGACGCCACCACATTGCCACCCGCACCATGGCGTGGACCTGGGTGGTCCTCACCGCGATCACGGTCGGCGCGTGGTGGCTGGCACCGGCCCATTTCACCGACACCGTGCACGCGAGCACCTCGATCACCGCGCTGGTCCTGGCACTCACCTTCGTCAAGGCACGGTTGATCATTCGCAACTTCATGGAGGTGAAGACCGGACCGCGCTGGCTCAAACGGTCCACCGACGCCTGGCTGGGCCTGCTACTGGTGACGGTGTTCGTGATCTACCTCATCTGACTTCGAGCCTTTGCGCACCGGGTACGTTCGTTGTGGTGGATGACGCAGAGGACCGGAAAGCCGACGACATCGCCCTCACCGGGGTCTCGGAGACCGCGCTGCTGACGCTGAACGGAAGGGCGCATCAGGCCCGTCATCCGAACGCGATCATCGACGATCCGATGGCGATCCGCCTCGTCGACGCGATCGACTTCGACTTCGACAAGTTCGGCCGCAAAGGCCAGGAGATGGGTCTGCGCTCGCTGGCGTTCGACCGGGCGGCGAGCCACTACCTGTCGGAGCATCCGCGCGCCACTGTCGTCGCGCTGGCCGAGGGTCTGCAGACCAGCTTCTGGCGCCTGAACACTCTCCTGCCTCACGCCGAATTCCGTTGGCTGACAGTCGATCTACCGCCGGTCATCGAGCTGCGCGAGCGCCTGCTGCCCGCATCGCCGCGGATCACCACGCTGGCCCAATCGGCGCTCGACTACTCGTGGATGGACAAGGTCGACGACAGCAACGGCGTCTTCATCACCGCGGAGGGGTTGCTGATGTATCTGCAGCCCGACGAGGCCATGGGGCTGATCGCCGCGTGCGCGGCGCGCTTCCCGGGTGGCCAGATGGTCTTCGACCTCCCGCCGGTCCTGGTGAAGAAGCTCGCCCCGAAGGGGATGCGGTCGTCGCGCCGGTACCGCGTTCCGCCGATGCCCTTCAGCCTTTCGGCGGAGCAGTTAGCCGCGCTCCCGGACACCATCCCCGGGATCCGCGCCGTGCACGATCTGCCGATGCCGTCGGGGCGCGGTTGGTTCTTCGAGAAGGCGTTTCCGGCCTTCTGGCGGTTCAAGCCGACGCGCAACTTTCGCGGCGCCTACACCTTGCTCGAGTTCGGCTGACGTCGATCTCGCGCTGCCGAACAATCTCTCAACGCTGCGAACCGCCTCTGACGTGCGGTTCGACGTATCTTCGATGTGATTAGATCGTTACCGATGTTTGTCACTTTCGTCACTCGGGTAACTTTGATAACAGACCGGTCACATGGCCGGCGATCACACCGAAGAAAGAGACGAATGGGAATCCACCATGAACACCGTCCTGTACTTCAGCACCAACGGCACCGTTTATGAGACCCGCGCGTACACGACCGCGGATATCGACCAGCTCGTAGAGGATCAGGGCCTGCAATCCCTGACCAGCGCCGACCGGCAGTTCGACTTCTGGTTCAGCCCGTCGACGCAGCGCTGCCAGCGACGCCCCAACCGAAAAGCCACCGAGCTGTTCCTGGCGACCAGTACTTTCACCGCCAAAACCGTTCCCCTGCTGCGGGGAGGCGTCGTCGTGGCCACCCATGACGAGGACGGCGAGCTCGACGGGCTCAGCTGGCAGCAACTCGACCTCCTGGTTCACCGCCGGCGCGCCCTGACAAAGCGCGACGAGCGAGCACTGCTCAGGCGGATCGCGCGCGAGGAGCGCAAGCAGCAACCGAAAGTCCCCAACCTGGCGCCCGTCTCCATCGGTTGCGCCAGGCCGCGCTCGGCCGTGCACTGACCCGTCGGTCGAGGAGGCGCCCACCGCTCAGGAGCGCCACGTACGGTCGAACGGTGAACTTCGAGGAATACCGCCGTCACGACGCCACCGGGTTGGCCAAGCTCGTCGCCGACAAAGAGGTGAGCGCCGCGGAGTTGCTGGACCTGGCGAGAAACCGTGCCGCTGCGGTCAACCCGCGAATCAACGCGATTGTCCGCGACGTCCCGGCCTCACCGGCGGATGCGGCGTCAGGCCCGTTCTCGGGGGTTCCGTTCCTGATCAAGGACCTCGCCCAGGATTACGCCGGGCTGCCGACGTCGGCGGGATCGCGCGCGCTGATGTCGAAACCGGTGGCCGAGCACTCAGAGATCGTGCGGCGGTGGCAGGACGCCGGATTGGTCATCTTCGGTAAGACCAACACCCCCGAGTTCGGGGCGAAGGGGATCACCGAACCGGACGCGTGGGGCCCTGCCCGCAATCCGTGGGACCTGACCCGGACGCCGGGCGGCTCGTCGGGCGGCTCGGCTGCCGCGGTCGCGGCAGGGATCGTGCCGTGCGCCGGGGCGAACGACGGCGGCGGTTCTATTCGGATACCCGCGGCGTGCTGCGGACTGGTCGGCCTGAAACCGGGGCGTGGGCTGACGCCGTCGGGACCCGCGACGGGTGAGGCCATGCATGGCGCGGCCGTACAGGGCGTGGTGTCGCGGACCGTGCGGGACACGGCGGCGATGCTCGACGTCATCCGCGGCGGCGAACCGTGGGGCCCGTATGTGCCCGGTGTTCCGTCCTCGACAGTCGCGTCCTGTGTGGGGGCCGATCCCGGCACCCTGCGCATCGGCGTCCGTGTTCCGTCGGCGATCAACCCGTCGCCACACCCCGAGGCCGCCGACGCCGTCGAGGCGACGGTACGGGCGCTGACCGATCTCGGCCACCACGTCGACGAACTTCCGAGCGCCCCCTTCGATGACGCGGCCCTGGCGCGCGACTTCCTGCTCACGTGGTTCGTCTACACGGCATGGGAACTCGATGAAGCCAAACGCATCTCGGGCGCCGGTGACGAATCCTTCGAACGCGACACGCTGATCCTCGCCGCGCTCGGCCGGGCCACCAGCGGCGTCGACTACGTGGACGCCGTGCAGCGGCGCCACGAGCACACGCGCAGGCTCACCACGTTCTTCGAGTCCTATGACCTGCTGTTGACACCCGCGCTGGCGACCCCGCCGCCGACCATCGGCGAGTTCGAGCTGCCGGTCGCACTGCAGCGCGCCGCCGACGTATTGATCAAGACGCGCACAGCGAAACTGTTGCGCTTCACCAAGATCGTCGACGACATGGTGGACAAGAATCTCGGCTGGGTGCCCTACACCCAGCTCGCGAATCTGACGGGGCGCCCGGCGATTTCACTACCGCTGCACTGGACCGCGGACGGGCTGCCGCTGGGGGTCCAGTTCGTCGCACCGCTGGCGGGCGAGTCGCTGCTGATCCGGTTGGCCGCCCAGCTGGAGCAGGCGATGCCCTGGTCCGATCGCGCGGCCCCGATCTAGCGCCCCGAGCGCCGTTGGCGCAGCTTCGCCGCTTGCATGGTGAGGTGGTTGCGCTCCGACCACGGGTGGTTTGCCCTCACCGTCAGAGCGCACCCATGCCCCCTCCGGGGCCAGGGCCGCATGGGTGACGAACTCGCCGGTGTTCTCCAGGCGTGCCGCGAAGTCGTTCATATACCGAATGTGCGCCTCGATCTCCTCGGGCATCCACCGGTCCATCGGCACGTCGTTGACGCTGGCGGGGGCGCCCCGGTAGTGCTTGAGCAGCAGATACTTGGCCATGACTTCGTCCTCCGTTCTTCGGGTCGCGACCCTAGTTGGTCGCTCACCTGTTGGACGGATCCGTCGGGCATTTCTCGACATCGTCATCCAAGGGCACGACGTCACCTGGCTATCGTGCAGCCATGAGCCTGGTGACCTACGAGTTGGACGATCACATCGCCACCATCACCTTCAACCGTCCCGACGCGCGCAACGCAATCAACGGCGAGATGCGGCGCGACCTGAACGCGGCCTGGGAGCGGTTCCGCGGCGACGAGGACGCGTGGGTCGGGATCCTCACCGCCAACGGCGACGTGTTCTGCGCCGGCGGTGACCTCAAGGACGGCGAGGGTTCGGTCGGCACCTTCGGGGGCACGTTCTGGGAGAAGCCGACGATCAACTCGTTCGAGAGCGGCATGGAACTGTTCAAGCCGACGATCGCGGCGGTCAACGGGCCCTGCATCGGCTACGGCCTGACCGGCGTCCTGTTTTGTGACTTCGTGATCGCCTCGACCACAGCGACTTTCGCGTTTCCGGAGGTATCTCTCGGGGTGCCGACGATCGTCGGTGCGATCCGGCTGCCCGAACGCGTCCGCTGGGCCGACGCCATGGAGTTGTTGTTGACCGGTAAGCCGATCGACGCTGACCGTGCCAAGGAGACCGGCCTGGTGTGGCGACTGGTCGAACCCGGTGATCTGCAGGCCGAGGCGCGGTCCTGGGCGCGCACACTCACCGAGGCGGCGCCGCTGGCGCAGCGCGCCACCAAGGAGGTGGCCTGGCGCACGGCCAACATGGGCTGGATCGAGTCGGTCCGGTTCGGCGAGACGATGCGCAAGGTGGCCGCCGCGACCGAGGATGTGCACGAGGGAATCAAAGCGTGGCAGGAGAAGCGGGCACCGCGCTGGCGCGGTCGCTGACGGGCTTTTCGGTCACGCCGTCGTGGGTTCCGACTCCGCCTCCTGTCGCTCATCCTGCAGACGGTCCTTGCTGCGCAGCAGACGAAGCAGCGTGACGAGCAGTAGACCGCCCACCACGTTGCCGACGACCGTGTAGGCGAACCACGTCGCCCAGTCGCCGTAGCCGAACGGGGCGCCGGCGATGAGCGCACCAAAGATCAGCAGCGAGTCCAGGATCGAATGGAACATCTGCAGCCCGGCCAATAGGAAGCCGCCTGCGACCGCCGCGGCGACCTTGCCGAACGTCGACTCGGTGCCGTGCTGCATGCGCGTCATCAGCGTGATGACCATGCCGCCCAGCAGTGACAGCGCGACCGTCTCCGCTGAGATCGGGGCGGTGGCGAAGTGGGTGCCCGACTCGATCGTCTGCGCATGCAGCTTCGGGAAGCCCGTCATGATCAGCCACATGATCGCCCAGCCCCCAACGAGATTGGCGATCAGCGTTCCGATCCACAACTTCAGCAGCTGCCCGACGCTAGCGCGTTTGGCCACGACCGTGGTGACCGGCACCAGGAATCCTTCGGTGAACAGCTCGCTGCGGCCGAGCAGCAGCGCGAGGAATCCGATCGAGAACGCGAGACCGGCGAGCAGGTGGTTGTGGGTGGTGGCCAACACCGACAGGTAGGCCAGGACGCCCACCGCGACCTCGGTGCCGCCGAAGAAGCCGGTGACCAGCACTTCGCGCCATGCCCGGTGCAGGCGTTGGGTGCCCTCGTCGACCATCCTCTGGAAGGCGCCCTCCAACTCGTCCTCGATCGGGCTGTCGGAATCGCCCACCTGCCGTCGCTGCGTCTCATTCTCATCCATGTGCGGGTCCTTCCCGATTCGATGACGGTCAGGGGTACCCGTCCCCCGCCGCCCCGAAGCCTCCGCGGATTACCGGCGCCCCGGCGCATGTTGTCGGCCGGCCACAACGGAGGACGTCGATGTTGTCGTTTCTCGGCAAAGCTCGCAGGTCAGATGGGGTCCACGATGGGGGTAGGACGCAGCCCCCACAGTGAGAGGAGATGACGGTGCGCAGCCCGCATGGCGACGATCAACCCCAGACGGCTGTCCGGCTGGGTGACGACCAGGAGTGGGCCACCTTCACCCTCCGCATGCCCCGGTGGTCGACGCTGGCGCGATTGAGGGGCGACAATCCTCTGGTCCGCTCCGTGGATCGGATCGAGGCCTTGATCATGACCCTGATCGTCGCCCTGTCCGTTCTCGCCGTGCCGATCGCCGGCGCCGTCGGAACCGCGCTGTTCGACTCCAAGCGCGCGGCTCCCCATGCGGCGATGGAAGCGGTCACGGCCGGCGCACTCGTCCTGCTCGCGGTCCTCGGAACGGCTGCAGCTGTTCTCGTGATCACCCGCGCGGTGTGCAACCGCGCCCGCTCCGCCAGGTGGCAGCGCGGCCTCGACAGCCTGATCGACGGTCGGGGCCAGGCTCGTATGCAGTAGCTGACCGGGCGTGCGTGCCGCGCCCCGCTCGCATGTCCCAACGGGAAACCCGCCGGTATCGCGATTCGTGATTTACACCGGGCGTTCAGGGCCCAACCATGGACCCAGCTAGCCAGGAGAGGCGGTTGGGATGACGATCAGTGTGGCCGAGCGCGCGGAACTGCGTTCGGCAGTCCGCGAGCTGCTCAGTGACAGGTGCACCGAGGACGACGTGCGCGCGGTGATGACCTCCGACGACGGCTTCGACCGCGACCTGTGGCGCCAGCTCGCCGAGCAGGGCTTGCTCGGCATGCTCGTCGACGACGAACTCGGCGGCCTGGGCTTTGGCGCACTCGAGCTCGAGGCCGTCGCCGAGGAGACGGGCGCCGCACTTCTGCCCGCACCGTTCATCTCCAGCGCGGTGTTGACGGTCGCGCTCATCTCGGCCGCAGGCTCCGACGAAGACAAGCGCCGACTCCTGCCGCGACTCGCCGAAGGCACGGCGATCGGCACGGTCGCGATCACCGGACAGTCCGGCACTTGGACGGCCAAGGGCGTCGACATCCAAGCCGGCGCCGACGGCACCCTGACCGGCGCCGCGCACTACGTCACCTGGGGTCAGGCGGCCGATGTCCTGCTCGTGGTCGCGCGCACCAGCGACGGCGTCGGTGTTTTCGAGGTGGCGCCGGACGCCACCGATTTCACCCGCACCGCGGTGACGGTTTTCGACCCGACCGTGCGGCTGTCGACGTTCACCTTCGCGGCTACACCCGCGCGGCGGCTCGGCACCGCCGGATGGGACGCCGTACAGGAGGCCCTGGATCTCGCCGTGATCGCGTCGGCCGGTGAACAGGTCGGCGGCTCCCGCCGGCTCTTCGACATCACCGTCGACTACCTCAAGACGCGCGTCCAGTTCGGCCGTCAGATCGGCAGCTTCCAGGCGCTCAAGCACATGGCCGCCGACCTCCTGATCGAGGTCGAGAACGCGACGTCGGCCGCCCAGCACGCCGCCGCCGAGAAGGCCGCGCGAAGTGAAACCTCCGACGGTGCAGTCGCATTGGCCGGTTTCGCCTGCGCCGAGGCCTACGAGACCGTCGCCATGAACGCGATTCAGATGCACGGCGGCATCGGTTTCACCTGGGAGCACCCCGCCCACCTGTTCCTGCGCAGGGCGCGCACCGGCCTGCAGTTGTTCGGCGGCCCGCGCCTGCATCGCGAGCGCTACCTCGTCTCGAAAGGTGCCTGACATGACGAGCCTTCCCACCGCCGACGAGCTGCGCGCCGAGGTTCGGGAGTGGTTGCGCGACAACTGGACTCCACTTCCCAAGTCCGATGACCCGTGGGCGTCGTCGCCCGAGCGGATCGCCTGGCTGGAGAAGGTGCTCGACGCCGGCTACGCCGTGCCCACCTATCCCACCGAGTGGTTCGGCCGCGGATATCCGAGTGACCTCGCGGCCGTCATCGGCCAGGAGTTCTCGGCCATCAAGGCGCCGGGATCGCGGCAGGACAAGTACAACATCCCGGCCAACACCACGCTCAAACTCGGCACCGAGAGAATCAAACAGGACCTGCTGCGCGACTTCTTGGTCGAGCGGTCGCGCACGTGCCTGCTCTACAGCGAACCGGGCGCCGGTTCCGACCTGGCCAGCGTGCGCACCACCGCGGTCCGCGACGGTGACCAGTGGGTGGTCAACGGTCAGAAGGTGTGGACGTCGGGCGCGCTCACCGCCGATTACGCCCTGCTTCTGGCCCGCACCGACTGGGATGTGCCCAAGCACAAGGGGCTGAGCCTGTTCATCATGCCGATGAAGCAGCCCGGCATCGAGGTGCGCCCGCTGGTGCAGATCACCGGCGAATCTCACTTCAACGAGGTGTTCATCAATGACGCCGCCGCGGCCGACGACTATCTGCTCGGCGGCGAGGGCAACGGATGGCGGGCGCTGCAGACCGCGCTGGCCTACGAACGCTCCATCATGGGCGACAGTGGTCGCGGCTCGCGTAACCGCAAGGCGGACAGCCTGATCGAACTCGCTCGCGAGCACGGCGTGCTCGACGACCCCGCGGTGCGCTACCCGCTGGCGAAGGTGCTGGCGATGCGGGAGCTGAACCGGCTCAACAACGCACGCGCGAAAGCCGCTACGACACAAGGCACGTCCAGTTCGATCATGTCGCTGGGCAAGCTCGCGATGTCGAAGATCCTGCACACCGAGGCGGCGATGAAGACACAGATCATCGGCGCGCAGGCGTTGTTGGCCGGCCCCGAGAATCCGGTGGCCGACGACGTCAACTTCTTGATGCTCAACGCGTTCTTCACCTCGATCGGCGGTGGGACCGATCAGATTCAGCGCAACATCATCGGCGAGCGCGTGCTCGGGCTGCCCAAGGAGCCCGAGGCCGACCGCGACATCCCCTTCCGTCAGGCCCGCAGGAGCTGATCTGTGATCCGCGCCGCCGCATACGATCCGCCGTTGTCAGGGACGCGGATCCTCGACCTGAGCTCGGGCCCGATGAGCGCCGTCGGCCGACTGCTCGCCGACCTCGGGGCGCGCGTGACCGTGCTGCGCCTGCTGGGTGTGACCGACGACGACGTGGTGGGTCCGCGCGTCGCAGGGGTGCCGATGCAGACCGCCATCAACCGGCACGGCATGGAGACGGTCGAGCTGGATTCGTCGACCGCGGCGGGCCGAGACAAGTTCGCGAAAATGCTTGCCGGAGCCGACATCCTGATCGAGAACACCCGGCCGGGGTCGCTCGCCGAGGCGACGCTGGCGGTGCGTGAGATCCGTACGCAGCACCCGCAGCTGGTGATCCTGTCGCTCAGCGACTTCAGCCGCGACAACGACTACCGCACCTGGCAGGGCACCGGCCCGGTGTTCCACGCCTTGTCCAGCGAGCTGTCGCGCTCCGGCATACCCGGCCGCGAGCCGTTGGTACCGCCTGCCGACTTGCCCCACCACGTGGCCGCCGCGCAGGCCGCGGTGATGACCATCGCCGTCTACCTGGACCGTCTGCGCACCGGCGAGGGCGACCTGATCGACTTCTCGATCCTCGACGGGGCCATGCAGACGCTCGACCCGCCGTTCGGCTCGGCGGGCAGCGCATCGGCGGGCGTCGCGGTCAAGATGCAGCAACGCGACTGGGATGCCGAACGCCAGCGCTATCCGATCATCCCCTGCAAGGACGGCCATGTCCGCATCTGCATCCTGGCCAAACGGCAGTGGCGCGGAATGTTCACGTGGATGGGCAGCCCCGAGGAGTTCGCCGACCCCTCTTACGACAAACTCGGAAAGCGGTTCCGCTCACCGCATCTGCTCGACGCCATCGCCCGCTTCTGCGCCGACAAGACCCGTGCCGAGCTCGAGTCCCAGGGCCAGGCCCACGGTGTTCCCACCGCGGCGGTGCTGACCCTGTCGGAGGCGTTGACCGCCGAACACTTCAGCGCGCGTGGCTTTTTCCGCGACGTGGAGCTTGCGCCCGGCGTGGTGGCCCCGATCCCGGTCGGCGTCAGTGAGATCGACGGACACCGCGCCAGCGCACTCGACTCGAACTCCGCGGGGTCCGAACGTCTCACCGCCGCTCCACTGTTGGCAGGCCGGCAGCGCAGAGGCGAGGGGCGACCGCTGGAAGGGATACGCGTCCTCGATCTCGGGGTCATCGTCGTCGGCGCCGATACCGGCCGGCTCTTCGGTGATCTGGGCGCCGACGTCGTCAAGATCGAACACTCCGCCCATCCCGACGGGCTGCGCGTCGGCAAGCTGACCACGATGACCCAGCCGTTCGCCGCTGGGCACCGCAACAAGCGCTCGATCGGACTCGACCTGCGCACACAGGAGGGCCTCGGGCTCGCGCACCGCCTGGTGCGGGACGCCGATGTGGTGCTGACGAATTTCAAGCCCGGCGTCGCCGAAGCGCTGGGCATGGATTACGCAACGCTGCGACGCATCAACCCGGGCATCGTGGTGGTGGACAGTTCTGCGTTCGGTCCCGACGGCCCGTGGGCCAAACGCCTGGGCTACGGGCCGCTGGTCCGCGCCGCAGTCGGGTTCACGAGCCAGTGGGTGTACCCGGGTGAGCCCGAGACCTTCTGCGACACCGTGACGGTCTACCCCGACCACGTGGCGGCCAGGATCGGCGCCCTGTCCGCGATCGCGTTGCTGCTGCGCCGGGAACGCACCGGCGAGGGCGGATCGGCGAGCATCGCGCAGGCCGAGGTGATGCTGAGCCACGTCGCCGCCGACATCGCCGCCGATGCGCTCGAGCGTGCCGGCCATCCCCGCTCCTGCGCGGAACGCGGGGCGCCGTGGGGACTGTTCCCGGCCGCTGGCGAGCACAAGTGGATCGCGATCACCGTGCGTGACGCCGCCGAGTTGCAGGCACTGCGCTGGGTCATCGGCCTGCCCGGTGACGGTGAGATCGACCTCGACGCGGTGCGCGCCTGGACATCCCGGCATTCGCGTACCGAGGCGATGGAACGGCTGCAGGCCGCGGGTGTGCCCGCGGGCGCTGTGATGCACGCCGACGAGCTCCCGTCCTGGGGGTACTACGAGCAACGGCGGTCGTTCCGCGAGGAGCTTCATCCGCACGCAGACGTCCCGTTCACGATGGAGAACGTGCAGATCCACTGCGATCACGTCGCCGATCCGCCGTTACGCCAAGCCCCCCTCATCGGGGAGCAGACCGCCGAGATCGCCACGGAACTTCTCGGACTGAGCCCCACGGAGATCGAGGCGCTGCACCGGCGCGGAGTGCTCGAGACCACCAACGGCGACGTGCACGCCTGACGGGCCCACACCGGTGATCTCGTAGCATTCGGGGTGCACGGCCACCCGTTCGAGACACCGCAGGAATCGACATCGACTTCACCAGGCTCAGGTATTTCGTCGCCGTCGCCGACGAACTGCACTTCAAGCGGGCCGCCGACAAGTTGATGATCACACCGCCCCCGCTGAGCAAGCAGATCAAACTCCTCGAGAAGGAGCTCGGCGGGCCGTTGTTCGAACGCGGCTACCACGACGTGCGGCTGAGCCCGCTCGGTGAACGGCTGATTGGCCCGGCCCGCGAAATCCTGCGACAGATCGAGGAGTTCAAAGCCACTGCGAAGCAGAGTGTGCAGGGTTCGGCGCCGCTTCGGCTGAGCGCCACCGCCTACGCTCCTTCCGACCTGCTCGCCCAACTGGAGACGGTGCTGGCCGGCCTGCCCGGGCCGACGGAGTTCCGCGTTCCGGGTTCGGGCACCGAGGTCACCGCCACGCTGATCGCCGGACAGGCCGAACTAGGTTTGATCCACCTGCCCGCCGGTGACAAACGCCTGCGCCACAAGGTGGTGGCCAGCTACCAGGGTGCGGTCGCGGTGCGGTTCGACGACCCCCTGGCCGCCAAAGACCTTGTGACGATCGACGAGTTGCGTGATCGGGAGGTCGTGATCGACTTCGCCCGGCCCAACCCGGTAGTGCTGGCCGGATTGACCCGACAACTCAACAGCCGCGGCATCCACCGTGTGGTGCGCACGACGAACCAGCGCGGTGGCGAACTCGAGATGGCCACCCAGGTATTCAACCGGCATCTCGTTGCGCTGGTGAGTTACGCACCCGACTCGTTCATCGGCAAGATGTTCTCCCCGCCGGAGTTCAAGCTGATCCCGATCGACGAAACCAATTGGCCCCCAGCGCGTATCGCGCTCGCTTGGGCGCCTGAACGGCTGCGGAGCAGGCTCGCCGAAGTCGAGTTGGCCGCCGAGCAGATCGCCGACCGGCTGGGGCCGGTGCATCGCGGTGCCTGAGGGTTCGCTCACCGACATCGCCAAAGAGCTCGGCGCCGACCCCGACGAGCTGTTCGCGTCGTTTGCCGCCTGGGCCGAGGAGAACGGCACCGTTCTGTATCCGGCGCAGGAGGAGGCGCTGATCGAGTTGGTCAGCGGCGCCAACGTCATCCTGGCGACGCCGACCGGTTCGGGCAAGTCGCTGGTGGCCACGGGCGCGCTGTTCGCAGCGCTGGCGGGAAACCGGCGCAGCTACTACACCGCCCCGATCAAGGCGCTGGTCAGCGAGAAGTTCTTCGCGCTGTGCGAGGTTTTCGGCGCGGCCAACGTCGGCATGCTGACCGGTGACGCCGCGGTCAACGCCGAGGCGCCGATCATCACCTGCACGGCCGAAGTACTGGCCAACATCGCGCTGCGCGAGGGCTCCGACGCGGACATCGAGCTGGTGGTGATGGACGAGTTCCATTTCTACGGCGATCCGGACCGCGGATGGGCGTGGCAGGTTCCGCTGCTGGAGCTGCCGAAGGCACAGTTCCTGCTGATGTCAGCGACACTGGGCGACGTCTCCTTCCTGCGCGAGGACCTCACCCGGCGCACCGGCCGGCCAACGGCACTCGTCGCCAACGCCGAACGCCCGGTGCCGCTCTACTTTTCGTATGCGACCACCCCGATGCACGAGACGATCGGCGATCTGCTCGAGACCGGGCAGGCCCCGATCTACGTCGTGCACTTCACCCAGGCCTCCGCGCTGGAGCGCGCGCAGGCGCTGATGAGCGTCAACGTCAGCACCAAGGAGGAGAAGGCCGAAATTCGCGAGATGATCGGCGCGTTCCAATTCTCGACGGCGTTCGGCACGACGTTGTCGCGACTGGTGCGACACGGCATCGGTGTGCACCATGCCGGGATGCTGCCGAAATACCGGCGGCTGGTTGAACAATTGGCGCAGGCCGGTCTTCTCAAGGTGATCTGTGGCACCGACACACTGGGCGTCGGCATCAACGTGCCGATCCGCACGGTGGTCTTCTCCGCACTGTCGAAGTACGACGGGGTGCGCACCAGGTTGCTCAACGCGCGCGAGTTCCATCAGATCGCCGGCCGGGCCGGGCGCGCCGGTTACGACACCGCGGGCACCGTCGTCGTGCAGGCACCCGACCACGAGGTGGAGAACCTCAAGCAGTTCGCCAAAGTCGCCGACGACCCCAGGAAGCGCCGAAAACTGGTGCGCCGCAAGGTGCCCGAGGGCATGGTGCCGTGGAGTGAGTCGACGATGAATCGGTTGATCGAGGCCACCCCCGAACCGCTGACAAGCAACATGCGGGTGTCGACGGCGATGCTGCTCGACGTCGTCGACCGTCCCGGGGATCCGTTCGAGGCGATGCGCCGGCTGCTGACCGACAACCACGAGCCACGCAAACGGCAGCTGCAGCACATTCGCGAAGCCGTCGGTATCGCGCGGTCGCTGTTGCAGGCCGGTGTGGTGGAGCGCCTCGACGAGCCCGGCCCCGACGGGCGCCGATACCGGCTGACCGTCGACCTGCCGCCGAACTTCGCGCTGTATCAACCATTGTCGACCTTCGCGCTGGCCGCCGTCGGTGTGCTCGATCCGGATGCGGATACCTTTGCACTGGATGTGGTCTCGGTGATAGAGGCGACCTTGGAGGATCCGCGCCAGATCCTGGCCGCGCAGCTGAACAAGGCCCGAGGCGAAGCCGTCGCAGCGATGAAGGCCGAGGGTATCGAGTACGACGAACGCATCGAACTGCTCGACGACATCACCTACCCCAAGCCGCTCGAGGAGATTCTCGAGCACACCTTCGAGGTGTACCTGCAGAGCAACCCGTGGGCCGCCGACGCGCGGCTGTCCCCGAAGTCGGTGGTGCGCGAGATGTGGGAACGCGCCATGACGTTCCGCGAATACGTCAGCGAGTACGGTCTGACCCGCGCTGAGGGTGCGGTGCTGCGCTACCTGTCCGACGCGTACAAGGCGCTGCGGTCGGGGGTACCCGCCACGGCCAGGATCGAAGAACTCACCGATATCGTCGAGTGGCTCGGTGAGCTTGTCCGCCAGGTGGATTCGAGCCTGCTCGACGAGTGGGAGCAGCTGACCAGCCCCGACCAACCGCACGACACGCCGGTGGCGGTGCCGGCACCGCCGCGCCCGCTGACCGGCAACCAGCGTGCGTTCACGGCGATGGTGCGCAACGCATTGTTCCGGCGCGTGCAGATGTTCGCCCGGCAACGCTGGGACGAACTCGGCGCGCTGGACGGCGGTTCGGGTTGGACGGCGCAGCGCTGGGAGCAGGTCGGCGACGACTACTTCGGCGGGCACGACGACGTCGGCACCGGCGCCGACGCTCGCGGTCCGGCGCTGCTGATCATTGACCGCGCACCCGAGGCGTGGCGAGTGCGACAGATCTTCGACGACCCTGCGGGCGACCACGACTGGGGCTTCACCGCCGAGGTCGACCTTGCGGCCTCCGACGAGGCCGGCGCGGTGGTGCTGCGGGTCATCGACGCAGGCCGGTTCGACTAAGCGGCGCGCTGTGCTTCACGGTGCGATCGGGGCGCGCAGCCACCCCGGTACCGCGGACGCGAGCGCCGTTCGGCGTGGGGCGACGATTACCGCCAGCCCCTCGGGGGTAACAAGACGGGCATGACATCTACGAACGAGAATGTAACGCCCGAACCGACCGAGAAGGCGGAGGACGTGCTGTCTCCCGCCACTCCAGGCGCCGAAGGGCTGCCGCTGCCCGATGAGGCCGTGGACAAGCCGTCGGAGGGCTGACCGGGCGCCTCGGTCAGCCGCATGGAATCAGTGCCGGCACCGCCGCGTTGTGTCGGTTCATGGCCGTTGACGATCTTTTCCAGCCGTTCACCGTCCGCTCGCTGACCGTTCCTAACCGGTTCGCGATGGCGCCGATGACTCGACAGGCGTCCCCCCATGGAGTTCCGGGTCCCGACGTGGTCGAGTACTACCGTCGGCGAGCGGCGGGCGGAGTCGGGCTGATCATCACCGAGGGGATCCGGTTGCCGGACCCGGCCGCCGGATATCCGTCCAGCATCCCCACGATCGCGGGCGACGAGGTGCTCGCCGGCTGGCGGCGTGTCGTCGGCGCGGTCCACCGGGAGGGCGGCACGGTCGCCGCGCAGTTGTGGCACCAGGGCGTGCAGCGCGACGACACCGACGGTGTGGTGCCCGTCGGCCCCTCGGGTGTCGACGGGCACGGTCGCCCGCGAGGCCGGGCACTGGAAAGCCGTGAACTCGGACGTCTCGCCGACCTGTACGCACAAAGCGCGACGAATGCCCGGGAAGTGGGATTCGACGCGATCGAACTCCACGGCGCCCACGGCTACCTGCTCGACGAATTCTTCTGGACCCGAACCAATTTGCGCACTGACGAATACGGCGGTTCGCTGGGTGCGCGGACGCGGTTCCCCGCCGAGGTGGTTGCCGCTGTGCGCGAGGCGGTCGGCCCGGATTTCCCGATCATCTTCCGCTTCTCGCAGTGGAAGGGCACCGACTACACCGCCTCCATCGCCGACGACCCCACCGAGCTCCAGGAGCTGCTGAGCCCCCTGGTCGACGCCGGCGTCGATGTGCTGCATCCGTCTACCCGCCGGCACTACGTGCCCGCCTTCGGTGATTACGACCGCGAGTTGAGTCTCGCCGGGTGGACGAAGAAGGTCACCGGCCTGCCTGTGATTGCGGTCGGCTCGGTCGGCTTGGAGACCCAGTTCCGCAGTGAGAAACGGGGCGAGGTGATCCAGCCGGCCCCCGTCGACCGCCTTGTCGAGCAGTTCGACGCCGACGAGTTCGACATCGTCGCCATCGGCCGGGCGCTTCTTGCCGACCCCGGCTGGGTGAATCGGCTGCGGCACGGCGAACTCGACGGGTTCTCCGGATACGACCCCGAGACCGCGCTGGCGAAGCTCGCCTGAGCTGTGCCGCACGCCAATGTCACCGAGAAAGCGCGCTGATCGCCGCTTGGAGCTTGCTTCCGACTTCCTCGGCGATCGGTTTGAGCGAGGGCTCCTCGGTGACGTCCACGAGCAACTGCGGATTCATCGCCTCGACGAGGGTGGTTTCCGGGTCCTCTGGATCACTGCGCACCACGACGTTGCACGGCAGCAGTAGACCGATCTGACGTTGCGCATTGATCGCCCGGTGCGCCAGCGGCGGGTTACATGCGCCGAGGATGAGGTAGCTTTCCATGTCCTCACCGAGCTTGTTCTTCAGCGTCGCTTTCACGTCGATCTCGGTGAGAACGCCGAATCCCTGATCGGCCAGCGCCTCACGCGTTCGGGCGACGGCATCGTCGAACGAGGTCTTCAGGCTGGTGACCAAAGCGATGCTCATGATGACTCCTTTCGTCGATCGTGAAATGTCAGGCCAAGGCCAGGAAGAGCTTCTCGAGTTCCTCCTCGGTCATTGGCCTCTCATTGCCCTCTTGGTCGCCGGTCATGCATTCGCGCAGACCCGTCGCGACGATCTTGAAGCCGGCGCGATCGAGCGCTCGCGATACCGCCGCGAGTTGCGTGACGACGTCCTTACATTCTCGGCCCTGCTCGATCATTGCGATCACACCGGCAAGTTGTCCCTGCGCACGCCGCAACCGGTTGAGCACAGCGGCAATCGCTTCCTGGTCACCAACCATGGTTCTCCCTTCCACCTCCATCTGAATGGTACCCCCGGGGGTATTTGCACTGTAGGTACCCCTGGGGGTATCTTCATCGTATACCCCTGGGGGTATGTGGCCACTTTTCCGCGACCCGTGAGGAGAGAAGGATGATTCTCGAGCAGTACTACATCGAATGCCTGTCACACGCGTCGTACCTGATCGGCGATGAGTCGACCGGACGCGCGATCGTCGTCGACCCGCGCCGAGACATCACCGAATACCTCGCCGATGCGCGTAAGCACGGGCTGACGATCGAGGGCGTGATCAACACCCACTTCCACGCGGATTTCGTGTCCGGCCACCTCGAACTCGTCGACGCGACCGGCGCCTGGATCGGCTTCGGTGAGATCGCCGAAACCGAGTATCCGATCCGCAGGCTGGCCGATGGAGAGCGCCTGTCACTGGGTCAGGTCGACTTGGAAATCCTGTCGACGCCTGGCCACACTTGGGAGTCGATCAGTGTGCTGGTTCGCGAGCGTGCCGATTCCGAGCCTTCGGCCGTGCTGACAGGCGACTCGCTGTTCATCGGCGACGTCGGCAGACCGGATCTGGTCAACATCGGTGACAGCTCGACGGAGGACTTGGCCCGAGCGATGTTCCACACGATCCATGACAAGCTGATGAAACTGCCTGACCACGTACTGGTGATGCCGGCCCACGGCGCCGGTTCGTCGTGCGGCAAGAATTTATCCGCGGAACTGACCTCGACAATCGGCGAGCAGCGGGTGAGTAACCCCTCGGTACAGCCGATGAGCGAAGAGGCCTTCGTTTCGATGATCACCCACGGCCAGCCCGCCGCGCCGGCATATTTCGCGTCGGATGCCACGATGAACAAGCGGGTCCACCCGCTGCTGCAGCAGGGGCGCACGGTCCCCGAGATGAGTCCGCAGCACATCCGGGCCGCGCTCGAAACCGGCGTGGCTGTGGTGGATGCGCGCGGCGTCGATGATTTCGCCGCAGGGCACCTACGAGGGTCGGTCAACGTCGGCTTCGACGGCCGATTCGCCGAAACCGTTGGGATGGTCACCGCAGTGGGTGACCAGATCGTCCTGATCACCTACCCCGGAGAAGAGCAGCAGGCCGCGCTGAGGCTGGCCCGTATCGGCTCGGACAATGCCATCGGATATTTCAATGTCGGTCGCGACGGACAATTCCCTGCAGAGCTGATGGATCTGGTGCAGTCTGCACCTCGGACCACGGTTGCCGAGCTCGACGAGATGTTGGCCGTGAAGGACGTGACGCTGATGGACATTCGTAACCCCGGCGAGCGCGAAGCCGGAGCCATTCCCGGCTCGATCCCAATTCCCCTGGCGCAGTTGGGGAACCGCATGAGTGAAGTGCCGACTGACAAACCGGTCGTTGTGCACTGTGCGGGTGGCTGGCGTTCGAGCGTGGCAGCGTCCTTGCTGCGCGCCAACGGATTTCGACAGGTATCCGACCTGATGGGCGGATACAACGCTTGGCTCGATGCCCGCGCCACCCTCTGAGACGTCTCGTCCGAAAGGAGATATGCGCATGTGTTACGCCGTTCGTTGCCCGTCCTGCGGTAAGACGACGTGGGACGGCTGCGGTCAGCACGCCGACGACGTGATGCGGTCGGTGCCGGCCGCGCAGCAATGCCGCTGTCGACGGACAACCGAACCGCCGTCCCGCCGCGCCGGCGGGTTGTGGCGTCGCCGGTAGCCGGGTACTGCACAGCTCATGGCGTTGGTGATAGGCCTGGCTCTCGGCGCGCTGATCGGCGTGCTGTTGGGACTGCTCGGCGGCGGCGGGTCGATCCTCGCCGTCCCAGCGCTGGTCTACGGGGTCGGTCTCGGTATCGAAGAGGCCATCCCGATCTCGCTGGTCGTCGTCGCCTCGGCTTCGGCCGTCGGTGTGCTGCCGAAAATTCGCGCCCGGCAAGTCCGGTGGCGCATGGCCGGCATCTTTGCGGTGGCCGGCATCCCGGCAACTGTTCTCGGCAGTGCCGTCAGCAGACACCTGCCCGAATCGGCGCTGCTAATCGGGTTCGCCGTCGTGATGGTGGTCGCCGGTGTCCGCATGCTGGCAGATCAGGAAAACACCGGCACAGCATGTGAGGTTCGCGCCGGTGTGGTCAATTGGCGTCGATGCGCGCCGCGATCGATCGGGGCCGGCCTAGTCGTCGGTCTGTTAACCGGACTGTTCGGCGTGGGTGGCGGCTTCCTCATCATTCCGGCACTAGTAGTGGTGCTCGGCGTCGAAATGTCCACGGCCATCGGCACTTCGTTGCTGATAATCGTGGCCAACTCGCTAGCCGGTATCTTCTCGCACCTCCACGGCACGAGTGTCGACTGGTCGCTGACTACTGCATTCGTCGCCACCGCGATGGCCGCCTCACTGCTCGCCGGATACTTCGGCACCAAGGTCGACACCGACCGCCTGCAGCGCTGGTTCGCCTACCTCGTCTTCGTCGTCGCCGCGTTCGTACTCGTCGACACGATTTTCTTACGTTGACTCCACAAGGAGATTCCTCATGGACATTTCAATAATCGAAACCTCGGGCCTCGGTGACCGCAGTTACCTGGTCAGCCACGGCGACGTCGCCGTGGCGATCGATCCGCAGCGCGATATCGACCGGATGCTCACTCTCGCGGATGACCGCAAGGTACGCATCACCCACGTGTTGGAAACGCACCTGCATAACGACTATCTGACCGGCGGACTCGAACTGTCGCGCACCGTCGGCGCAGAGTACGTCGTGCCCGCAGGAGACGAAGTGAAGTACTCCCGCCGCGCCGTCAGCGATGGTGAGGTGATCGACGCCGGACCGATCCGGTTGGAGGCGATGCACACCCCGGGTCACACTCACCATCACGTGAGCTATGTGCTTCGTGACGAGACCGATGCGGTTCGCGGCGTTTTCACCGGAGGATCGATGTTGTTCGGCACGACCGGCCGCACCGACCTGATCCGCGCGGAGGACACCGAGGAGCTCACCCGCGCGCAGTATCACTCGGTGCGCAAGATCGCCGCACGCCTCCCCGCCGACACGCCGGTGTACCCCACCCACGGATTCGGCAGCTTCTGCTCGGCCACACCGGCTTCCGGTGACGAATCGACTGTCGGCGAGCAACGACGGACCAATCCTGCGCTCACACAGGACGAGCAGAACTTCGTCGACGAACTGCTGGCCGGGCTCTCGGCCTACCCCGCGTACTACGCGCACATGGGCGTTATCAACAGCGAGGGCCCGGCCCCGGTGGATCTGACGCCACCCGAACCTGTCGACCCCGACGAACTGCGTTGCCGCCTGGAGGCGGGCGAGTGGGTGGTCGACTTGCGTAGCCGGACCGCGTTCGCAGCCGGGCATCTGCAGGGGGCGGTCGGTTTCGAGCTGTCGGGCTCCTTTGTCAGCTACTTCGGGTGGCTGTACGACTGGGGCGCACCGGTGACCCTCATCGGTGACTCTCCCGAGCAGATTGCCGACGCCAAACGCGAACTGGTGCGTATCGGGGTAGACCGACTGACGGGCGCCGCCACCGGGGACATCGACCAGTTGCGCGACGGAAGTCCGCTCCGCTCATACCCGGTCTCCGATTTTCGCCGCCTGGCCGAGCATCGCCGGACGGAGGCTGTGGCGGTGCTCGATGTACGGCAGAGCCACGAATACGAGTCCGAGCACATCCCAGGAGCCGCCAACATACCGCTGCACGAATTACCGAAGCGTCTCGACGAGGTTCCGTCCTCGACCGTATGGGTGCACTGCGCTTCCGGCTATCGATCGTCGATCGCGACGTCGATCCTCGACCGCGCCGGTCATGACGTCGTCCTCATCGATGACGACTTCGACAACGCCGCAAATCTTGGCCTCACCGCTCCGCCCCAGCCATAGGGTTCGATCCTGACCCGAACGGGCATGTACGGCTTACCGATCGAAGACGAAGGAGCCCTACATGGTCAGCCAGACTGCCGACCGCCGATCCACCTCGACAGTTCTGTTGGCGCTTGCTGTGGCCCTGGCCACTGCGGCCACGCTCGTCGTCAACTACCTCGCCAACGGCCTGCCGATCAACGGCCAGACCACCGGCGACGTCACCCGTCGCTTCGAGGTGTACTTCGTCCCCGCCGGATACGTCTTCTCCATCTGGAGCTTGATCTACCTCGGGCTGATCGCCTACACCGTGTACCTCGTGACGCTCGCCCAGCGACGCGACGACAGCGGCGCCGCACGCGCCATCGCTCCCTGGTACCTGCTGACCGCGGCCGCCAACTGCTGCTGGCTGTTCGCGTGGCACCACAACCAGTTCCCGCTGAGCATGCTGGTGATGGTCGTGCTGCTGGTCGCTTTGATCGTCATCTACCGCCTTCAGGCCTCTCGGCCACCCACCTCGACGCTGGAGCGGTGGACGGTGCATATCCCGTTCCGGGTGTACCTGGGCTGGATATCGGTCGCGACGATTGCCAACGCGACGATCACCCTCGACGACGCCGGATGGTCCGGGTTCGGGCTCTCCGAACCGACCTGGGGCGCCATCATGGTCGTGGTGGCGGCCGCGCTCGGAGTGGTGATGAACCTGCGCCACCGCGATATCGCCTACGGGCTGGTGATCATCTGGGCGTTGATCGGCATCGCGGTGCGGCTGAGCGAAACCGCGCCGGTCCTGATCGCCTCGCTGGCGGGCGCGGCAGCGGTGGGGATCGCCGTCGCGATGAGCGCGCGCTACCTTACGCATTCACCGAGGGGATCCGCGAAAAGCCGCACGATCGAAGGCTAGTCGGCTGAGACTGAGATATGCCGGATCTGAGCCCACGACCACCGAACGCGCCCACCGCGTTTCGCTACCCAGGGCTCACCGGTCGCCGCGCGCGCCTGCGAAATGTGGTGAAGCGAGTCGCCGGTGTCGATCTGCTTCCCTCCAACGACACCGCACGGGCATTCATCGCCGGCCTCAGCGAGGGCGACCCCGTCGCCGAACGTTTCGTCGCCGAGACCTACCACGGTGAACTCGGCGCGAGAAAAGCCCGCGATCTGGTCGAGAAGGCGCAGCGGGAAGGTATCGACAACGTCCCCGAGGCGCCCGAGTCGATGCGTGCGCTGTTCGAGGAATTCGAGCAACTCCCCGCGTGGGTCGACCCGGACCTCGTCGAGAAAGGCGCGGCGGTCTGGCGCCGGTGGGCCTACGCACTGGGCGCGCTCGGGAACGCCGGTACCAACGACACCTACACCGAGGGCTGGCTGGCGGTGCCCCTGTCGCTCTCAGGCGGTTACGCGGGCCAACGCGCCCTGCACCGGTATCTGGAAACATCGCGCTGGTGGATCGAGGTCTGCCGTCCCGGCGCCATCCTGACGCCAGGGTCGTTGGGGCGCAACATTTCTCTGCATGTGCGCATCATGCATGTCAGCGTCCGCGACCGCGTCAGACAGCACCCGGAGTGGGACGCCGAACGCTGGGGTCTGCCGATCAGCCAGTCCGCCATGCTTCTCACGCTGTTGGGTGGAAGTGTGGCTCCGGCGTTTGGCCTTTTCCTTCTCGGTCACCTCACCTCTGCGCGAGAGATGCGCGCCGTTCTGCATTTCAACCGCTACTGCGGCTACCTCGTCGGTGTGCGATGCGAGGGCTACTTCCCCGAGACCGTCGCCGATGCGTGGCGCATCCTGTTCATGTGTGACGCGGCGCGCAGCTACGACAGCGCGGACAGCGGTACCGAACTGGTCCAGTCCTTCGTTCCCGCGTTCGCACCCGCCGCGACGCACCGCGGCCTGCAGCGGCTTCGCGCCGAGTATCACTACCGCCTACAAGCGGGGTACCTCGGGCTGTACATGCTGCCGTGGAACCGGCGCCGCTACCGCCTACCATCGGCTCTGCCGGGAATGCTGCTGTTACTGAGCCGCTTTCCGCTGATCCTCGCGCTGGAGATCGCGCGGCGATTGTCGTCGAAGGTGGACCGTTGGTGGCAGCGGACCAATCTCAAGCGGTGGGAAAACTGGCTGCAGTGGCAATCCGACGGCAAGGCAGCGGCCTTCGAGGCTGCGGTACCCCTGCGCCGCTGATCACGCCCGCTGATCACGCCCGCTGATCACGTCCGCTGATCACGCCCGCGACGCTGATCCGTCGTCCACGATCATGCCCGCGACGGAACCAATGACGGACTGCCCACACCGATGGTGATCAGTGGTGCCGCGGCGGGGTCGAGCCACGTCAGCAGCGTGCGCATCTCCTCGCGCCCGATGGCCACACACCCCCACGTCGGGTTTCCATCGGTCACGTGGAGGAAGATGCCCGAGACCCGTCCGGGTATGCGTTGCGGGTTCACCGTGATGTTGACCGCGTAGTCATAGACGGGCCCGGAATCGTAGAGGTTCTCCGCGATCGATGACGGTTTGTTCGGACCCCGCACATGGGTGTTGTACGTAGGTGACGAGGCGTCCTCGTCCCACCAGTCCTGGTTCGTGGTCTGGAAGTACGGCATCTTGGTGCCCGGATTGGGCTGGCGGCCGAAGGCCTGATCGAACGTAAAGGTCCCCACCGGCGTGCGGTGGACACCGTCAGCGGGCGCACCGACACCGACCGCGCCGACTTTCGCGGGTGTCGGTCCCAGGACGGGCTTCCATTGCTGTCCGGTCCGTTGAAAGGCGGTGAGAGTGCCCGAGGTGGCGTCCGCGGTGGGCACGCCGACGACAATCCACTGCGTCGTCCGCGCGGTGGCGGCTGCGGGTTGTGCCGACGCGGGCGCGGCGAGCGGTACGCACAAGAGCGCAGCGCCGAGGTACGCCAGTGCTTTTCGCAGTTTCACGGGATACCTCGGAACCGGACTCGAACGTCGAATGCAGAATCCGGACAGCGTATCCGTGCCAAGCTGTCCAGTACGGTGTGCGAAACCTGTTCGCGGCCAATATGAGACCGTGTCGCGATCCACTCGACCGGTGCGGCGATGATTCGGTGATCCTGGGATTCGGCGGTGATCCCGTGATCGGGTGATGATCATCGGTGGGATGCCGCGCCCAGAGGTAAGCCCAGGTACGAATCGCGTTGTGGGCCGACCTGTTCGACGGTCAGTTGGTGGGCGGTGGTGGTTGGGGTTGGAAGGGTTCGTACCAGCGCCATTGGGCGGGTTCGCCGAGGGGTCCAGGGCCTGTCTCTTATACACATCTCCGAGCCCACGAGACCGATCAGTATCGCGTATGGCGTCTTCGGGTTTAAAAAAAAAA
>NZ_LZSW01000066.1:0-83786 GCF_001665615.1 Mycobacterium sp. 852014-52144_SCH5372336 | reverse complement strand
TGCCGCTGCGGGGTGAACGCGATCCCGTGCGTCTGGGCCACCGCCTGCTGCAGCCCCACCACCGGATTGCCACCCCCGTGCACCACCGCCGCAGGCGCCACGGTGGCCGCCACGGCCTGCACCTGGGCGGCCGAGACATTGCCGAAGCCGGCCTGGTGCAGTTCGCGGTCGGGGTCCGCCACGAACGCGGCGGCGGAGACAGGGTCGCGGAACAGGTTCAGAAACCAGTCGATGAGGTTCATGTCGGATCCTTTCGAAGATGTTGGTCTTGGTCTGGTCGCCGGGCTGTCCGGCGAGCTGAGAACCACGTTATGGCTGTCGCGACGCCCCTGAAACGGGGTCGCGGCCCCTCCCTGCACAGCACCGTCCCGGGATCGGACTAGGGGTTCGGTTAGGGGATTAGGGGATGGCTCGGGGGATCGGCCGAAAGGTCCGCATCCTCGAGCCGAAACGACAAAAAATGCGCGGCCCCTCGAGGGGCCGCGCATTCCGTCGGTTCAGGTTTGTCAGTCGAAGATGTCGAATCCGCCCGCGTCGATGTCGAGCTGCTGCACATCGGCGAGCGCGTCGCTGAAGTCGTCGCTGGTTACAACGTCGTCGACGACGTCCTCGATCACCGGCTGGTCCAACTGCAACGCGGTGTCGTCGGTGTCGGCGACGCTCGGGACATCCGGCTCGGCGAGTTCAGGCACCCCCGGATCGGAGATCATCGCGGCGGACACGTCGTCCACCACTTCGGCGGGCACGTGATCGCCGAACGCGTCGAAGGCGGCGGTGGCCGCTCCGCTGCTCCAGACGTTGCCTGCCGCTTCGGCGATACCGCCGTCCAGCGCGGTCGGAACGGTCGCCGGAAGCGCCGACATCGACTCCGACACCACCGGGATCAGGGCGTGGACATCGGCACTGGTCACGTTCGTCAGATTGGCGTCGAGAATGGCTTGATTCGGATCGTCGGCGAAACGCGCGGCGGCGTCGGGATCACGCACCACCGACATGACGAAGTCGAGTAACTCGTTGGCCATGAAACACCCTCCCTCCCTCGAACAGATATAGGTGGCTAGAGACAAGGCCTAGCCGAGTGGCCTGCCACGATGCTATCGACGGTTACCGCCGCGGTGATCGGTGCAAAACCCACCTGCTCGGCCCGGTCGTTAGGGGATGCGGTGTTAGGGGATTTCCTCCCACTAGGGGCAGCTCCCGTGTCCGAAGACGTTGAGCCGCTATCGTGATGAACGGCCGAATGTAGAGGTGGAGATGAGCGACTCACTCGGGTTGTCGATCGGTTCGACCAATTTGGTGGCGGCCCGAATCGGCCGTCCCCCGGTCATGCGCCGATCGATACTCACCGTATTCGACGATCGCGCGCCGGAGGTCGGTGTACCCGCCGAAAACCCCAACCTCAACCAACCCGGCATGGTGCTGAGCGGTTTCGTCGAACGCGTCGGCGACCCGGTGCCGTTGGTCGCCGCCGATGGCTCACCTCATCGCGGAGAGCGGGTGCTCGTCGAAGCGCTCGACGCCATGGCGCGCACGGTCGGCGCTGGGGCCCCAGTCGTGATCGCGGTGCCCGCGCACTGGGGGGCGGCGACCACGGGCGCGCTGCGAGGCGCCCTGCGGGCGGCGCCGGGCCTGGCCCCCGACGGGGTGCCGCCTGCGCTGGTGCCCGATTCGGCGGCCGCGCTCGCCGCACTGCAGGCCGCGCCGGGGTTGCCGTCGAGCGGTGTCGTGGTGCTGTGCGATTTCGGCGGCAGTGGAACCAGCATCAGCCTGGCCGACGCGTCAGCCGGCTACGGCCCGATCGGCGAGACCGTCCGCTACGCGGACTTCTCCGGCGACCAGATCGACCAGCTTCTGCTCAACCACGTCGTAGCGGGCATCGCGGCCGCCAACGACGCCGATCCTGCGGGCACCGCCGCCGTCAGTTCTCTGGCCCGGCTGCGCAACGAGGCCCGCGTGGCCAAGGAACAACTGTCGGCCGACACCGCCGCGGTCGTGCACGCCGACCTGCCGGGCTTCAACTCCGACGTGCGCGTCACCCGCACCGAGCTCGAGCAGCTGATCAGCGAGCCGCTCGACGGGGTGCTCAATGCCGTCCAGGAAGCTTTGCAGCGCAACAACATTCCGCCGGCAAATGTCTCGGCCGTCGCGACGGTCGGCGGCGGGGCGAACATCCCGCTGATCACCCAGCAGTTGTCGACCCGGCTGCGCGCGCCGGTCATCACCACGCCGCAGTCCCAACTCAACGTCGCTGCGGGTGCCGCGCTCATCGCCGACGCCGCCGAGGCCGCCACCGGGATGGCCGCTGTCGCCCCCGATGCCCCGACCGGGATGGCGCCGACGAGCATGTCCGCCGCCGCGTGGGCCGCCGGGGCCGCAGGCGTCGCAGCCGCCGAGTCGGCCTCCGACGGCGCAGGCTCGGCGACGTTCCGCGCCCTGGCGTGGTCGCAGGACGACTCGCCTGTCGACGAGCCGGTCCCTTATGCCGGTGAGGATTACACGTTCGAAGCGGGCGGGACCGGCGCTCGGCCCGCGATGGAGTTCGCCCACGAGGAAGAGCAATACGAGCCGGAACCCGAACCGCTGCCGTGGTACCGCAGGCCGGTGGTGCTGTTCGGCGCAGCGGCCGCAGCCGCACTGCTGGCCGCCGGTGGTCTCGCCGTCACGCTGACGAGCACCACAGGTGACAGCACTCCGGTCACCGAGACCGCGACGACCTTCGAGTCGGGACCGTCGCCGGAGACGACGACTTCGGTTGCACCACAGACGGTTACCGTCACCGGGACGGATGGGCGCCCGACCACCAGCGTGGTCCCGCCACCCCCGCCCCCGGAGACGACGACGACCACGACGTCACCAACCACCACAACCACGACGACGACGACCACGACGACCACGACCACCCAACCCACCACCACGACGACGCGTCCCACGACCACGCAGCCGACGACCACCCAGCCGCCGACCACCACCGACCCGCCCACCACATCGGTCGAACCGGAGCCGGACATCCCCGTTCCGGACGCGCCATAGACCGATGACCGCGTCGGACCCGCGGACCGAAATCCCGCCGCCCGCACGCGAGGCGGTCGCAAGGCTGGCGGCCGCGCCCACCGAGCCCGTCAAACTACTTGTGTCGGGCGGCATCGGCACGGGCAAGAGCTCGGTGCTGACCGCCGTTCGAACCGCGCTTCGGGCCGCGGACGTAGGGGTGCTCACCCGCGTACCGCGCGCTGACGACGATCCGGCGGCCGCAGTCGTCCTCGACGATGCGCACCTGCTGGACGATCACGAACTCGGCGAACTCGCGCGACGGGTGTCGGATCTGCCTTCGACGCTCGTGGTCAGCAGCGAGCCGATCGCGCACCGCCCGGCGATGCGTGCGCTGTTCACGGCGATCGAGCGCGAGAACCCGATCATCAGCCTGGGACCGCTGCCCCCGGCCGACGTGGCAAGCCTCGTCACCGAAAAGCTCGGCGGCACACCTCCGTCCGACATGGTGCGATCTTTCGTCGTGGCGACGGCGGGCCTGCCCTTCCTGCTGCAACCGGCGATCGCGGCCGTCGCCGAACTGCAGGACGACGCGCCGGCCACCGCGGTCCTGCAGGCGGTCACGTACGCGCTGACCGACCGGCTGCGCCGCCTCGACGACTCGACACTCGACACCCTTCTGGTCACCTCGCTGAGCAGAGGCCTCGGTCCCGACGACGTCGCTGCGGCGTTACGCATGGATGCCGAGCGGGCTTACACGGTGGTCGATCGCGCCCGCGGCACCGGTCTCGTCGAGCCGTCCTACAGCCGGGCGTTCCTGCGCACCCTGCACCGATGTGTCGCTCAGATCCTCGGCGCCGCACGTCATCACGACACCGAGATCTCGCTTCTGGCGTCGCAACTCGAATCATCCACGCTCTCAACCGAATTGGCACTCCAGATGGCCGAACACGGTCTGCGCGACGATCGGCTGGCGACCGCGCTGGCCGACATGGCCACCCGTAGTCGCAGCCAACCGGCCAGGGCGGCACGGCTTTACCGCGCCGCCGTCGATGCGGGGGCGACCACGTTGAGTCCGCGGCTTGCCGACGCGCTGGCGCTGACCGGCGACTGCGTCACCGCTGGACGGCTCACCGATCAACTGCTCGGCTCCGACGATCCGGCCGAGAGGGCCGCCGCGGTGAGGATCGCCGCCAGCATCGCCCTGCACGACGGCAGCGCAGCACAGGCCGCGGACCTGTTCCGTTGGCTGGGACCGTATCCCGACGCGTTCGTGAGCGCGGCGGGTGCGGTGGTGTCACTCGCCGCAGGCGACCTGTCGGCCGCTCGGACGGCGCTGTCCGCCGAGAGCGCCGGCCCGCCCACCTCCACGGCCCGAGCCGCGCGCAGCCTCGCCGACGGCCTGTTGATGTCGTTGGACGCCTTATACCCCGCAGCCGTCTCCCGGTTGGGACAGGCGATCACCGCCGACCAGCCCGCGGAAGGCGTGGCCCCCGACACCCCCGCGGCGCTGGTAACGCTGGCCGCCCTGCACGGGGGCGATCCGGTCCGGGCCCGCAGCGTGATCGCCCGTGCGGTGCGCGCCAGTCTCGAAGACGGTACGGAGGCAGCGCTTTTCGTCGCCCGCAGACACCGGCTGCTGCTGGGCTGGGTGCGGATGCAGGACGGGCAATTGCCCGCGGCGACGTCTGACGTGGCGATCGCGTGCGCGGACGCCGACGCGTCCCCGCTGCACCGCCGCGACGCGTTGTGGGCGGCCGCGCTGCAGACGGCGATCGCGCGCCGCAGCGGCGACACCGGCGCCATGCAGAAGCACTGGTACACGGCGGTCGAGGTGCTCGCCGAGTACTCGATGGACCTGTTCTCCCTACTGCCGCTCGGTGAATTGTGGGTGGCCGCTTCCCGCATGCGTCAGATCGACCGGCTGCAGCACACCCTCGACGAGGCCTTCGCGCTGCTCGGCTCGCTCGGTGAGCCCGTGTTGTGGTCGACTCCTCTGCACTGGGCCGGTGTGCACGCGGGCATCCTCGCCAACTCCCCGGACGCCGTCGCCCCGCACGGCCAGGCGCTGACTGCCGCGGCCACGCACAGCGCCTTCGCCAAGACGCTGGCCACTGCCGGCCGCACCTGGTTGCGGGTACTGGCCAATCACGTCGACACCGACGAGGTCACGACGGCAGCGCGGCTGCTCGCGCAGGTGGGCCTCACGTGGGACGCGACCCGGTTGGCCGGTCAGGCCGCACTGCAGACCCCCGATGGCCGGGTGTCGGGCGCGATGCTGCAGCTCGCGCGGGACCTGAAGCAGACCGTCGCACCCGACGACGCACCCGGATCCGATCGACTCGCGGCGCCGGAGACCGCCCGGGCCGGCTCGGCGCGTCCCGCGTCGTCTCGGCTGTCGGACCGCGAGCGCGAGGTCGCCGAACTGCTGCTCCTCGGTATGCCCTACCGCGATATCGGGACACAGTTGTTCATCTCGGCGAAGACCGTCGAACACCACGTCGCCCGAATCCGCCGTCGTCTCGGCGCCGAATCCCGCTCCGAGATGTTGTCGATGCTGCGGGCCATGTTGTCTCCGCAGTCGTGATCCCCCAGCCCACCGTCATCCCCTAACGGCAATCCCCTAACCGCCGTGTCCGATGACGGGTCCGGCACCGGATTCGCCCGCCTGCGAAGCGCCATAGCGTCATGCCATGTTCAATCACCAGGCAACCCCGGACCGGCCGCTGGGTGTTTCGGTCGGCGCGACCTACCTCGCCGCGACCCGGGACGGACACGCCGCGGTGATCCGGCCTTCCGAGCTCACGCTGCACGGGCAGCGACTCACCGGGTTCGTCGACCGCATCGGCGACCCGGTTCCGCTCATCGCCTCCGACGGCTCCGCCCATCGCCCCGAGCAACTGCTCGCCGAGGCGTTGCGCACGGTCACGCAGTCGGCCGAGGACGTCACGGTCGCCGTACCCGCGCACTGGCGTCCGTCGGTCGCCGACTCCTTGCGCCACGCCCTGGGCGGCGACGTGCCGGTGGTGTCGGACGCGACCGCCGCTGTGGCCGCGCTGAACGCCGAACCCGGGCTGCCCTCTCGCGGCGTCGTCGTGCTCTGCGACTTCGGTGGCAGCGGCACCAACATCACGCTCGTCAACGCGTCCTCGGATCACGCGGTGGTCGGCGAGACCGTCCGGTTCGCCGATCTTTCCGGCGATCTGGTGGATCAGGCGCTGATGGCACATGTGATGACGCCGTTGCCTGCTGACACCGACCCGTCCGGAACGGCTGTCGTCGGTTCGCTGGCGCGGCTACGCGACGAGTGCCGCGCCGCCAAGGAGCGGTTGTCGGCCCACACCGCGACGGCCGTCGCCGTCGCTCTGCCCGGACACCACGCGGACGTCAGGGTCACCCGCGCCGAGCTCGAGGGGCTCATTCAGCGGCCGGTCACGGATTTCCTTGCCGCAGTGGATGAAACGCTTGAACGCTACGGGGTTCCGGAGGCCGCGGTTTCGGCGGTGGCGACCGTCGGCGGCGGCGCACGTATCCCTCTGCTCACGCAGAAGCTGTCTGAACACCTGCGGGTACCGGTGGTGACCACCGCGCGGCCGCAACTGGCCGCCGCCGTCGGGACCGCTCTGATCGCCCAGCGCCGGCGCGTCGTCGACCCGGAGACCACGCTCGCGCCCGCCGGGCTCGATGAAGCCACCGTCCGGGTCGACGCCGGATCGTCGTCGGCCACGTTCGGCGCGCTGGCCTGGTCCGAGGACGACCAGCAGGATGCGCCCCTGCCCTTCACCGATTCGCGCCCCGAGCTTCACTTCGAGCATGAGCAGTGGCAGGAGGAGGAGGCGGCACCGCGACGCTCCCCGCTGGTCCTGTTCAGCCTCGCGGCGGCCGCCGCGGTGGTCACGACGGCCCTGTTCGGCTTCACGCAGTTGCGCGGTGACACCGCCACCCCGGTCGAGGCGGCGACCGTCCTCAGTCCCGCGGCCACGCCGCCCCCCACGCCTGCGGCGCCGGCTCCCGCTCCAGTACCCCCGGCGCCGCAGGCCCCTCAACTCACCACGGTCGTCGTGCAACCCGCGCAGCGGTCGTCCACACCCCAGCACCGCAGCCCGCGCCCGGCACCGGCCGCGCCGATGGCGCCCGCAGCACCGCCCTGGACACCCACGCCACCGACGAGCGCCCATCCGTCACCGGAACCCGAGACCCCTCCGTCCAACCCTGAGCCGCCGACCAACCCTGAGCCGCCGACCGATCCGCAGACCCCTCCCGTGGCCGACCCCCCACCGATCGATCCGGGACCTGGCAACGGCACCCCATCCCCCGATGGTGATCCCGTCGACCCGGATTCGAGCGGCGAGCAAACGGGTACCGACACCGTGCCCGACGAGTCCAGCCCGACCGACGGTGTGTAGTTAGGACAACCTTCGTAGCGGTGTTTCCCTTGGAGATGCAACTATGACTCCCGGGCTTGAGCAGGCCTGAGTTAAGTTACCCACTGGTAACTTACGATAAGTTACCCTCGGGTAACTTGAGAATGGGAGGCGCGCGGTGGATACGCAGATGCTGATCAGGCTCGTCGTCGGGCTAGGGCTGACTGCCCTTGTTCTGGTCTTCGCCGCCAAACGCGTGCTGTGGCTGACGTCGTTGATCCGCTCCGGTGCGCCCACCAGCCCGGAGAACAACCGCAAGGACAACCTCGGCAAGCGCATCACCACCCAGATCGAAGAGGTCTTCGGGCAAACCCGACTGCTCAAGTGGTCCCTGCCCGGCCTCGCCCACTTCTTCACGATGTGGGGCTTCTTCATCCTCGCGTCGGTCTACCTCGAGGCCTACGGCCTGCTCTTCGACCACGACTTCCACATCCCGATCATCGGCCGGTGGGACGCCCTGGGCTTCCTGCAGGACTTCTTCGCCGTCGCGGTGCTGCTCGGCATCATCACGTTCGCGATCATCCGGGTGAGGCAGGAGCCCAAACAGCACGGCCGCGACTCGCGGTTCTACGGATCGCACACCGGCGGTGCCTGGCTGATCCTGTTCATGATCTTCAACGTCATCTGGACCTACGCCCTGGTGCGCGGCGCCGCGGTCAACACGGACGCCCTGCCCTACGGCAACGGTGCGTTCTTCTCCCAGTTCATGGGGTGGCTGATGAGCCCGCTGGGCTACACCGCCAACTCGTGGATCGAGACCATCGCGCTGTTGGCGCACATCGCGGTGATGCTGGTGTTCCTGTTGATCGTGCTGCACTCCAAGCACCTCCACATTGGGCTGGCGCCGATCAACGTCACGTTCAAGCGGCTGCCCGACGGTCTCGGCCCGTTGCTGCCCGTCGAGTACGAGGGCAAGGAGATCGACTTCGAGGATCCGCCGGAGGACGCGGTGCTGGGCCGCGGCAAGATCGAGGACTTCACGTGGAAGGCCTACCTCGACATGACCACGTGCACCGAGTGCGGTCGGTGCCAGTCGCAGTGCCCGGCGTGGAACACCGGTAAGCCGCTGTCGCCCAAGCTCGTGATCATGAACCTGCGCGACCATTTGTTCGCCAAGGCGCCTTACATCCTCGGCGACAAGGAAACGCCGCTGGAGAACACCCCCGAGGGCGGCCTCGGCGAGGAACTGCGCGGGGAGAAGAAATCCGAGGAGCATTCGCACGAGCACGTTCCCGAGTCCGGCTTCGAGCGGATCCTGGGGTCGGGCCCCGAGCAGGCCACCAGGCCCCTGGTGGGTACCGAGGAACAGGGTGGCGTGATCGACCCCGACGTGCTGTGGTCCTGCACGACCTGCGGCGCCTGCGTCGAGCAGTGCCCTGTCGACATCGAGCACATCGACCACATCGTCGACATGCGCCGCTACCAGGTGATGATGGAGTCCGAGTTCCCGGGCGAGCTCGGCGTGCTGTTCAAGAACCTCGAGACCAAGGGCAACCCGTGGGGCCAGAACGCCAAGGACCGCACGAACTGGATCGACGAGGTCGACTTCGACGTGCCGGTGTACGGCAAGGACGTGGAGTCGTTCGACGGCTACGAGTACCTGTTCTGGGTGGGCTGCGCAGGCGCCTACGAGGACCGCGCGAAGAAGACCACCAAGGCCGTTGCCGAACTGCTGGCCGCCGCCGGCGTGAAGTACCTGGTGCTCGGCGAGGGCGAGACCTGCAACGGCGACTCGGCCCGCCGCTCGGGCAACGAGTTCCTGTTCCAGCAGCTGGCCGCGCAGAACGTGGAGACGCTCAACGAGCTGTTCGAGGGCGTCGAGCGGGTGGACCGCAAGATCGTCGTCACCTGCCCGCACTGCTTCAACACGCTGGGCCGCGAATATCCGCAGGTCGGCGGCAACTTCACGGTGCTGCACCACACGCAGCTGCTGAACCGGCTGGTGCGCGACAAGAAGCTGATCCCGGTGACGCCCGCTGATGGCGGAACGGACATCACCTATCACGATCCGTGCTATCTGGGCCGGCACAACAAGGAGTACTCGGCGCCGCGTGAGCTGATCGGGGCGTCCGGCGCGAAGCTGACCGAAATGCCTCGGCATGCCGACCGCGGCCTGTGCTGCGGCGCCGGCGGCGCGCGGATGTGGATGGAAGAACACATCGGCAAGCGCGTCAACACCGAGCGCACCGAGGAGGCCATGGACACCGCCTCGACCATTGCGACCGGCTGCCCGTTCTGCCGCGTGATGATCACCGACGGCGTCGACGAGGTCTCGGCCGCCCGCGAGGTGGAGAAGGCCGAGGTGCTCGACGTGGCCCAGCTGCTGCTGGGTTCGCTGGACAAGAGCACCATCACGCTGCCGGAGAAGGGCACCGCGGCGAAGGAGGCCGAGGAACGCGCAGCCAGGCTCGCCGCCGAAGCGCCCGTGGAGGAAGCGCCCACCGAGGCGGAGGAAGAGGCGCAGGCCGAACCGGAGCCCAAGGTCGAGGCCGCCACGGCCACCGAAACCAAACCCGTCAAGGGGCTCGGAATCGCCGGCGGTGCCAAGCGTCCGGGCGCCAAGAAGGCTGCTGCCCCCGCGGGCGACAAGCCGGCGGCCGACGAAAAGCCCGCTGCCGCAGCGGCATCCGCGAAGGGGCTCGGTATCGCTGCCGGCGCCAAGCGGCCGGGCGCCAAGAAAGCCGCACCAGCCGCGCATGCAGCGCCCGCGGAGCCGGAAGCCCAGGCCGAATCAAAAGCGGAGGCCAAGCCGGAGCCCGAGGTCAAGGGTCTTGGGATCGCGGCAGGCGCCAAGCGGCCCGGGGCGAAAAAGAAGACCCAGTCCGCGGCCCCCAACGAGGGCGAGGCCACCGTCACCCAACCGCCGAACGTCGATCCGGACAAGGCGGAGCCTGGAGCCAAGACCGACACCGCCGACTCGGATCGGGGTCTGGACTCCAAGCCCGAACCTGAGGTCAAGGGCCTCGGCATCGCCCCGGGCGCACGCCGGCCCGGGGCCAAGAAGTCGGCCGCACCGGCACAGCCACCGGCCGAGCCGAAACCCGCTGCCGCACAACCGGAGCCCAAGGACACCGCCGACTCCGATGGCGAATCCGGTGCTGCCCCCGGGCCTTCCGGCGGGGACAACGCAGACAAGCCCGAACCACCTCCGGTCAAGGGCCTCGGAATCGCCAGAGGCGCTCGTCCCCCAGGCAAACGATGAGCCGTTGACCGGCGATTTTGGTTAATCGCTGGACAAAAGTGAGACCATGAACGACGTGACCACCCACCACGTGCCGATCCACGCCGCCGGACACGGACCGCGGCAGCGCACGTTCACGCAGTCGTCGAAGCTGCAGGACGTCCTGTACGAGATCCGCGGGCCGGTGCACGAGCACGCGTCACGCCTCGAGGCCGAGGGTCATCGCATCCTCAAACTGAACATCGGCAACCCTGCGCCGTTCGGGTTCGAAGCACCGGACGTGATCATGCGCGACATCATCTCGGCCCTGCCGTATGCCCAGGGCTACTCCGACTCCAAGGGCATCATGCCCGCGCGGCGCGCGGTCTTCACCCGCTACGAACTCGTTGACGGGTTCCCGCGATTCGACGTCGACGACGTGTATCTCGGCAATGGCGCGTCCGAGTTGATTCAGATGACGTTGCAGGCGTTGCTCGACAACGGAGATCAGGTGCTGATTCCGGCGCCCGACTATCCGCTGTGGACCGCATGCACCTCACTGGCGGGTGGCACCCCGGTGCACTACCTGTGCGACGAGACACAGGGCTGGATGCCCGACATCGCCGACCTGGAATCCAAGATCACCGAGCGCACCAAGGCGATCGTCGTGATCAATCCGAACAACCCGACCGGGGCGGTGTATACGCGCGAAATCCTCACCCAGATCGCGGATTTGGCGCGCAAGCACGAGCTGCTGCTGTTGTCCGACGAGATCTACGACAAGATTCTCTACGACGACAGCGAGCACATCGCAACGGCATCGGTGGCGCCCGATGTGCTGACTCTGACCTTCAACGGCTTGTCGAAGGCGTACCGGGTCGCGGGTTACCGGGCGGGCTGGCTGGTGATCACCGGGCCGAAGGAGAACGCCACCAGCTTCATCGAGGGCATCAGCCTGCTCGCGAACATGCGACTGTGCCCGAACGTTCCTGCACAGCATGCGATCCAGGTCGCACTCGGTGGTCATCAGAGCATCGAGGAGCTGGTACTGCCCGGGGGTCGCCTGCTCGAGCAGCGCGACGTGGCCTGGCAGATGCTCAATGAAATCCCCGGGGTGTCCTGCGTGAAACCGCAAGGGGCGCTGTATGCGTTCCCCCGCCTTGACCCCGAGGTCTACGACATCGTCGACGACGAGCAGCTGGTCCTGGATCTGCTGCTGCAGGAGAAGATCCTGGTCACCCAGGGCACCGGGTTCAATTGGCCGACACCGGATCACCTGCGCATCGTGACGCTGCCATGGGCCCGCGAGCTGTCCAATGCCATCGAACGGCTGGGCAACTTCCTGGTCAGCTACCGGCAGTAGCGTCCTTCTAGGCTGTTGTCCGTGGCGCACTCACACGGACACTCCCACTCCCACTCCCCCACCGGCCCGGCGCCGCTGGGGCCGATCGCCGCGAAGGTCGTCGTCGGTCTGCTGATCGCCATCGGAGTGGCCGTCCTGGCGGGAACGGCATGGCTGTGGCCCAGCCAGCAGAAGACCGACATCCCGCTTCCGTTTCAAAACGCCGAGGGCGGCGCCGTCACCACCGAATCTGGGCTGGTCCGCTCGAGCAGTACCGCGACGTGCGGCAGCCCGTCAGTCGGTCAGGTGCTGACCGCCGATCCGATTCCGGCGACGGGCGGCGGAGCCGAGTGCGTGCAGGCGTTGATCGAGATTCAGTCCGGGCCCAACAAGGGCGCGGCGACCGTGCTCGAATTCAGCGGTGGCCCCGGCCAACCCAATCTCGCGGCCGGCGACGACGTCAGGATCACCCGTCAGGTCGATGCGACCGGCACCACCACCTACTCGTTCTACGACTACGAACGGACATGGACGCTCGTCGCGCTGGCTGTGGCGTTCGCCGTGGTGGTGGTCGCGGTCGCCCGGTGGCGAGGGTTTCGCGCCCTCATCGGCATCGTGGTCGCGTTCCTCGTGTTGGTGGTGTTCATGCTGCCTGCGCTGCGCGACGGCGCCGCGGCCGTGCCCGTCGCGCTGGTGGCTTCGGCGCTGATCCTCTACGCCGTCATCTACCTGGCCCACGGAGTGAGCCTGCGGACCAGCGCGGCCCTGCTCGGAACACTCACGTCGCTGCTGCTCGCCGCGTTCCTCTCCTGGGGCGCAATCGAATTGGCTCACCTCACCGGTCTCTCAGAGGACCGGAACAACGAGGTCGCCGCCTACCTGGGCAACGTATCGATCACCGGCCTGCTACTGGCCGGGTTCATCATCGGGTCGCTCGGCGTGCTCAACGACGTCACGGTCACCCAGGCCTCGACGGTGTTCGAGCTGGCCGAGCTCGAGGGCAGCTCGCGGCGGACGATCTATTCGGGCGCGATGCGGGTGGGACGTGACCACATCGCGAGCACCGTCTACACGCTGGTGCTGGCGTATGCGGGCAGCGCATTGCCCCTGCTGCTGTTGTTCAGCGTGGCCAACCGGGCCTTGGGCGACGTGCTCACCAGCGAGAGTGTGGCCATCGAGATCGCCCGCTCGGCGGTCGGGGGCATCGCGCTGGCGTTGTCGGTGCCGCTGACGACGGGCATCGCCACGGTGCTGGCGACGCCCGCGCGCGCCCGACGCGATTAGAAGCCGGTGCGCTCCAACCACGCGTCCCACACCGCGGCGTCACCGAACACCTCGATGCCGGCGTCGGCGGCCGTGCGCCGCCGCGTGATCGCCAACAGCAGATCGGTGGCGCTGCCGCGCAGCGCGGTGTCGGCCTTGCTGTGGTTGTGCGACCACCAGACGCCGTCCTCGTCGTGGATGATGGTCCACTCCCCGGTCGGCCCCAGCCCCTCGTCGGTGGCGTGCATGTGGATGCTTCTGCCGTGGTCCAGCGCGGGTTGCGTGCCGGTGCCGACCATCAGTTCGACCCATTCGCTGATCGCGTCGGCCGCCAGCTCGGGCGGTGGGTCGTAGTCGGCCCCGACGGCCAGCGCCGCATCTGCGTGGTGCACGGCGACCTCGTGTAACCGTCGACGGACCCACCACCCCGCGGGGCGGGGGCCGCGGAAGGTCCACACCCTGGTCGCCGCGCCTGCCCGCTCGACCGCATCGACCACCAGTTGGGCGCCCTGGTTGAACCAGTCGATCGCCCCGTCGGCGTCATCGGGTGGTTTGCCGTCGCGGACCTCGCGCGGATCCAGCGCCGATATCCGGCGTTCGGCGATGATCTGTGCGGCCCACCGGTTTCCGCGACCGACGTGTCGGAACAGTTGTTTGAGCGTCCAGTCGGGACACGTCGGCACCGGCGTCGAGGGGTCTGCACTGCGGATCAGTTCCCCGAATTCGCGGGTCTGGTCGAGCAGCGCGGCTCGGAAATCCACGCCCCCGAACGTACTCAATACTCGACGCGGAAACCCCCGATAATGCCGATCTCGTTGCCGTCGGGATCCTCGATCTTCGACAACCCGCAACCTTACTGGCTGCGACGATTTCACCGGGTGCAAAGCCGCGCTCACGCAGTCCTGCGAGGTGGCGCTCCAGGTCGTCGACGGCGAAGTTGAGCAGACCGCTTCCGGCGCGCTGCGGGTCGCTGAACACCTGCACCCAGGCGCCGGGGTGCACCTGCCACTCCGGTCAGGCCGGCGAACTCATCGACGAGCGAGCGGTCCCCAGCGCGATCGGCAGCGACGCCCACCCCCTCAGCACCCGCGTCTCGCGCCTGCTGCCCTCACCAGCCAGTCGCGCATCGGGAAAACGTTCGAAGAACGCCCGCAGTCCGACCTCGCCCTCGGCGCGGGCCAGGGCAGATCCCAGACAGAAATGCCTGCCCCCGGAGAACGACAGATGTCGTCCGGCGTTCTCCCGCTCGAGGTCGAAGCGGTCCGGGTCGTCGAACACCTTGGGGTCGCGGTTGGCGCCTGCGATGTAGATGAGCACGGCCCTGCCCCGAGGGATCCGGTGCCCCGCGATCTCGGTGTGCTTGGTCGCCCTGCGCGCGGTGAGTTGCACGGGCGGGTCCAGTCGCAGGATCTCCTCGACGGCGGTCGCCCAGAGTTCGGGTCGCTGCGCCAGGGTCTCGAGGTGCTGCGGGTGGTCGAGCAGCATGCGGATTCCGTTGCTCAGCAGGTTGACCGTCGTCTCGAATCCCGCGGCCAGCACGAGGCCCGCAGTAGCCATCAGTTCCTGCTGGTTGAGTCGGGCGCCCTCGTCGGAGGCCGCGATCAGCTGGCTCATCAGGTCGTCGCCGGGGTTGCGTCGCAGCCCTTCGAGGTGCCCGGACAGCCAATCGTTGAAGCCGACCACGCTGCGGTAGACGGTGCGGTACTGCGGCCAGGTCAGGCCGATGTCGAGGCTGGCCGCACCCCGCTCGCCGAACTCCAGGACCCGTGACCGGTCGGCGTCGGGAACGCCGAGGATGTCACCGATCACCGCGACCGGTAACTGGGCGCAGTAGCGGTCGACGATGTCGACGGTTCCGGCTTGCGCGAGTTCATCGAGCAGAGAATCGGCGGTCTCCTGCACCCGGTCCCTCAGCGCGGCAACGGCTCTGGGGGTGAACACCGACGACACCAGCTTTCGGTAACGGGTGTGGTCGGGGGGTTCCACCGCCAACATCGACGGCGGCTCGAGGGGATGCAGCAGGTCGGTTTTGGTGCGGTTCGCGACCCATTGGACCGGTTTGGGCAGGTTGGAGCCGATCGGCAGCACCTCGAAGTCGTCGTCCCTTAGCAGATCGTTGGCGATCCCATGGTCGACGGTGAGGTGCACGATGGCGGCCTCCACCATCGGCCCCTGTGCGCGCAGATCGTCGGCGAACGCAACCGGGTCGGCGCGAACGCTCGGATCGGCGATCATCCGGCCTTGGGGATCGCCGCGGCGCGCGAGCAGCTTCGAGGCACCGCGCACGAACCCGTGCACGGCAAGCCAGCGGATTCGGTGACGGATCGGCCCACCGTGCCGAGCCGGACGAATCGGTTCCACGCGGCCGAGCCTACCGATTCTGAGCCGTCACGCCCCTCCCCAGGCAGTGGATCTGCCAGCCGGCCTGCATCCACCGGTCGATGTCGAGGCAATTGCGGCCGTCGACAATGACTTTCGCGCGTACTGCTCCGGCGAGCTCGGCGGGGTCCAACTCGACGAACTCGCGCCATTCGGTCAACACCAGTACGGCATCGGCCCGCTCACACGCTTCGGCGACCGACGTCGCATAGGTGAGCGTCGGAAAGCGGCGCCGGGAGTTCTCCATCGCTTTCGGGTCGTAGACGTTGACGGTGGCGCCCTTGAGTTGCAGCATCCCGGCGACGTTGAGAGCCGGCGAATCGCGCACGTCGTCGGATTCGGGTTTGAACGCGGCGCCGAGCACCGCGATGTTGGCGCCCAGCAGCGACCCTCCGCACGCGACGGTTGCCAGTTCCACCATCCGGCTTCGCCGTCGCATGTTGATCGCGTCCACCTCGCGCAGGAACGTCAGGGCATGGTTGGCGCCGAGTTCGCCGGCGCGGGCCATGAAGGCGCGGATGTCCTTGGGTAAGCAGCCGCCACCGAAACCCAGACCGGCGTTGAGGAAGCGGCGTCCGATCCGCGGGTCGTACCCCAACGCGTCGGCGAGAAGCGTCACGTCGGCGTCGGCGGCCTCGCAGACTTCGGAGATCGCGTTGATGAACGAGATCTTCGTGGCGAGAAAGGCGTTGGCCGACACCTTGACCAGCTCCGCGGTCTGCAGATCGGTGACCAGCAAGGGGACCTGCTGATCCAGCAGCGGTGCGTACAGTTCCCGGATCGCCACCTCGGCGGCACACGAATCCGGTTGTACGCCAAGCACGATCCGGTCCGGATGCAGGGTGTCGTGCACGGCGAAGCCCTCCCGCAGGAACTCCGGGTTCCACGCCATCTCGACGTGGACCCCCGCCGGCGCCAACGCGCGCGCCCGGTCCCTCAGTTCGGCGGCGGTGCCGACCGGCACCGTGGACTTGCCGACGATGACGGCCGACCGGCTCAGCCGCGGGACCAGCATGTCGACGACGGCGTGTACATGACGCAGATCGGCGGCGAACTCCCCCTTCTTCTGCGGTGTCCCGACGGCGAGGAAGTGCAGGTCGGCGAACCCGGCCGCGGCGTCGTAGTCGGTGGTGAACGCCAAGCGCCCGGCGGAGATGTTGTCGCTCAACACTTTCCGTAATCCGGGCTCGTAGAAGGGGGTTTCGCCCGCTGCGAGTTTGGCGACCTTGCCAGCGTCGACGTCTACGCCGAGCACCTCGTGACCCAACTCGGCCATACCCGCCGCGTGGGTGGCTCCCAGATATCCCGTGCCGAAAACGGTGCACCGCATACCGCCTTGATATGCAGCCCTGATGAGCTAACCGCTACGCGACACTGATCGTGCGGCCAACGGCAGGTTACGAGCTAGCGGCAGAACCCCAGGAAGCAGTTCGACCCGCCGCGATTCGATCCACTCGAGCCCGGCCCGCGAGACGATCCGCTGTCACTCGAACCGCCCGAGCCCGGTCCGCGAGACGATCCGCTGTCACTCGATCCGCCCGAGCCGCTACCGGGGTACCGACCCGAGCCACTGCCGGGATAACCGCCCGATCCGCTACCGGGATAGCTGCCCGATCCGTTACCCGAACCGTTCTGCCACGGCGGCACCTGAGGGCTTGGCAGCTCGGGCTCCTCGCGCTCGTCCTGCCACGGCGGAGTCCAACTCGGCAGCTTCGGCGGCGTCCACCTCGGCGGGGACCACGGGTTCTGCGGCCGGGGGTAGTACTGCGGCGGTGCCACCACCGGCGGCACGTACACCGGAACCGGGGCCGGAGCCACCGGGGCGGGAGCCACGGGTGCCGGCGCAGGTGGCGGTGCCGCGGGCGGAGGAGCGGGCGCCGGGGCTTGCGGTGCGGGAGGCGGCGCCTCCACGTAGACCGTCCGCGGCGGCGCCTGCGGAGCGGGCTGCTGCGCAGCGACCGGCACGGGAGCCTTGATGGTCTCCGCCTGCGGGGGCGGGGGCGCCTGAACCGGCTGCGCCTGTTCCGTCGGCGCAGGCGGCGGGGCGGGCGCGACGGTGCTGGGCACAATCGCGCTCTGTCCCGGGCTCGGCCGCTGGTCGGCCGTCGGGCGGATACTCACCGCGAGCGAGATCACGAGCGCGACAACGCCCACGACGAAGATCGACGCCATCGCGCTGCCGACGAGCAGGAACGGCTTGCGATCCTCGTTGGCCGCGGCATTCAGGTCGGTCCGCGGCGTGTAGTCGCCCACGGAGGCGCCGTCACCGCCGGCGGGCGCCAATTGGGTTGGCGCGCCGGCGAGCCCGGCGTACACCGAACCTGCGGTGGTGCCGTCGGGGTCCTGGGAGTAGGCCAGGCCGACGGTGGACGCCTCCAACGCCGGAGCGGCCGCGGCGGCCAGCGCCGCACCCCTCGCTAGCGCCATCTCCGGAACGTCGGGGGCGTGCACCGGCAGGCTCACCAGATGCTCGAGATGGCTCTTCACCGAGCTCACGTCGACACCGGAGCCGACGACGAACATGCCTTGCGGCGGATTGTCCTGGGCGTCGACGGCGGCGGCCATATCGGCCAGCACGGCCAGCGCGTCCTGGCTGTGCAGGCCGCTGCTGAGCACCTTGACCACGGACCCGTCGTCGGTCTGAACGACCGACAGCGTCGCGGCGTCGCGGTCGATGAAGAGCAGTGCGGTGGTGTCGTAGCCGACCGCCCTTCCGACGGCCTGGGCGAGTGCGCCCGCGGCGTGTCCATCGGAGACGAGCATGACGTCGTCGATATCGCGGGCGGCGAGCGCGTCTCGCAGTTGCGCCGCCTCGGCGTGATCGCTCCACGTGACGCCGATGGCCTTCAGATCATGCCCACCCGCCTCAGCGCTCTCCTTGGTGCCGAGCACGGCGTCCACCACCTGGGCGGCGGCACCCGATGTTGCTGAGCCATCACTTCCGCTGACATCGAAGACGTCGTGGTCGACGGTGGCCCCGTCGGCCATCTCGCCTTCGACCAGCACCATGCGGACCGTCGCAGGTGTCATCGATACACCCAGAACGATGTCCACTGCCCCTCCAAAAACCGTTTGCTACCAAGCCTGGATCGCCGATCGGCATCTCGCCACGCACAAGTCGGCGACTAGTGGTTCATCGCCGTGAGCAGGACAGGCGTTACGCCTCCACCGACATTTGCTGGGTCGATGCTGCCGACGTTTGGTATCTCGACCCTACTCGTGTCAACGACCGTCCGCGCCGAGCGGTTCAACTGGACTTGATGAAGTTCTGGTAGGACCGCGACGGGGTCGGGCCACGCTGACCCTGATACTTCGAGCCAACCCGCGCGCTGCCGTAGGGGTGCTCGGCGGGGCTGGTCAGCCGCAGCAGGCACAGCTGACCGATCTTCATACCGGGCCACAGTGTGATCGGCAGATTCGCGACGTTCGACAACTCGAGGGTGATGTGCCCGGAGAACCCCGGGTCGATGAATCCCGCGGTGGAGTGTGTCAACAGGCCCAGACGGCCGAGCGAGGACTTGCCTTCCAAGCGGCCCGCCAGGTCGTCGGGCAGGGTGCACAGTTCCAACGTCGAGCCGAGCACGAACTCGCCGGGGTGCAGCACGAAAGGCTCCCCCGGGTCGGCTTGGACCAGGGTGGTCAGCTCGTCCTGCTGCTTGGCCGGGTCGATGTGCGTGTATCGCGTGTTGTTGAAGACGCGGAACAGGTTGTCGAGGCGGACGTCGATGCTGGACGGCTGGACCAGGGAGTCGTCGAACGGATCGAGCCCCAGTCGCTCGGCAGCGATCTCGGCGCGGATGTCGCGGTCGGAGAGCAGCACGCGACGAGCCTAGCGGCTCGGATGTTAGCCTTCGTGCTCAAACAAGCCGGTGTAGTTCAATGGCAGAACATCAGCTTCCCAAGCTGAGAGCGCGGGTTCGATTCCCGTCACCGGCTCCATTCCTACCAGGGCATATCGCGGCGGCCGACGCCCACGGAGAAGTGACCGCCCGGCAATCGCCCGGTGTTCCGGTTGTTGATTGAAAGCCGGTACCCCGGGTACTAGAAGCTCTGGCCAGATGCGCGCCGCCAGCGAACGCCGAGGGAGTCGCCACACCAATGGACAGCTACTCCACCGCGCCACCGTGCCCTGATAGCCCGCCGCACGCCGAGATCCGCCCCGGCGATTGCCCGATCTCACCGGACGAGGACCCGTTCTACCGAGCGCCAGAGGGCTACGAGGACGCTGAACCCGGCACGGTGTTGCGCTCGCGTGACGTGGAGATCGGGTTTCTGGGTGTCATCAGTCAGCGAGTCCACGCCACTCAGTTGCTGTACCGCACCACTAATCTGCACGAAGAGCCGGAAGTCGCCGTCACCACCGTCCTCGTCCCGACGCAGCGCGAGTCAAATGCCGCTGGCCCGGTGCTGTCTTATCAGTGCGCGATCGATGCGGTGGCCTCGCGCTGCTTCCCCTCGTTCGCCATGCGGCGCGGTGCGCGACCGATCGGTGGCTTCGTCCAAGCCGAGTACCTGTTGGTGAGCGCCGCACTGGCCGAAGGCTGGGCGGTATGCGTACCCGATCACGAAGGCTGCCACGGCATGTGGGGCTCTCCCGTCGAGCCCGGCTACCGGATTCTGGACGGGTTGCGCGCGGCGATGCGATGCGAGCGCGTGAACTTGTCGCCCTCCGCG
Source organism: Mycobacterium sp. 852014-52144_SCH5372336 (assembly GCF_001665615.1). Taxonomy (NCBI): domain Bacteria; kingdom Bacillati; phylum Actinomycetota; class Actinomycetes; order Mycobacteriales; family Mycobacteriaceae; genus Mycobacterium; species Mycobacterium sp. 852014-52144_SCH5372336. The sequence goes on along the minus strand of NZ_LZSW01000066.1, from coordinate 63,556 downwards.
CCGGTAGGTCTGTGGGGATACTCCGGGGGAGGCTTGGCGTCGGCGTGGGCGGCCGAATTGTGTGAGCGATATGCGCCCGAGCTCAATGTCGTTGGGGCCGTTCTGGGTTCACCCGTCGGGGATCCGGGAAGCGTGGCACGCCGCCTCAACGGCAGCTTCTTCGCCGGCCTAGCCGCGCTGATGATCTCCGCATTGACACAGGTCTTCCCTGGCGCGCAGAACGTGGTGGACGAGCATGCGACTGACCAGGGCAAGGCGCTGCTCGATGAGTTGCAGACGATGACCACGGCCCAGGCGGTGTGGAAGTTCCGCAATGTCGATATCGGGTCCTATGTCGACATGACCGCCGACGAGCTGTGGGACCTACCCGAAGTGCGCCACATCTTCGACGAGACCAAGCTCGGCAAGTCCAGGCCCAAGCCTCCCGTGCTGGTCATACAGGCGGTGCACGACGAAATCATCAGCGTTGACGATGTCGACGCCCTGGTGGCCGAGTATGGACGCCTTGGTGCAGCGGTCACCTACCACCGCGACCGGTTCTGCGGGCACCTGCTCCTGCATCCACTGTCGGCCCCCATGACGCTGAGGTGGCTGCGCGATCGCTTCACGAACCGGCCGGTCAACGAGCACAGAACGCGCACGGTGTGGCCCACGCTGTTCAACCCGTCGACCTACCTGGGCATGGTCAAGTTGGGCGTCATCACGGCGAAGGTCGTCCTGGGACTGCCTATCGAACGCCAACCGCTGTCGACGACAGATGCGCGGTGACTCTCCGCAGTGATTTGAGCGATATGCAGGCTCTGACGGCCGTTTCGGCATTTGACCTGTACGTTCTCCCCAACCAACAAAACGAGGGAGACCCATGCCAACCAAGAGTGCTCGACGACGTGCGACGTGCTTGATCGCCATCGGTACTGCCAGCGCGCTCACGCTCGCCGGCTGCACTTCCGCCGTAGCCCAACCGGGCGCGCCGAGCACCGCGGAGTCGCTGCGCATCGTGCTGGGCTCACAACCACAGCCGTCACAAATCCCGCTGGTCTATGGCGTTGACCGCTACGGGTCCGACTTCGGGTTGCCCCTCAGCGTCGAGCAGAACATCATCCAATACGACACCCACATCGACGCGGTACAGACCCTGCGCGACGGCCGAGCTCAGGTTCTGGCGACGTCGGTCTCCGCGATCTTGGATGCGCGCGAGCACGGCGAGGACGTCAAGGTGTTCTGCCCCTACGTCAGCATGGATGACTTCGTCCTCGCCGGTGCCAACGGTGTGCACAACGCCAGTCAGCTGTTCGAGCCGTCGACCCGCGTGGGGATCGACAGCCCCGGTGGCTCTGGAGCCATCGTGCTCAACGCGCTGTTGAGCGGCGTCGGCGAGCACCGCGACGTCCACGAGATTCCTAATCAGCAGATCCTCGAAAGCTCGAGCGCCCGACTGGATGCGTGGGTCGCAGGCGACCTGGATGCGACCGTGATTCACGACACCCAGTACGACGGTGCGAAGGCAATGGTGAATCAGCCGGTGCTGATCGCCACCCTCTACGACAATGCCCCCGGGTTCATCAAGGTAGCCCAGGCCGCCCGCGCGGATTGGCTCGCACAGAACCGCGAACTCGCCGCCAAGTACTGTGCCACCACGTTGCGTGCGATGAAGACACTGAAGAGCGACTTCGCGCTGTTCCAAAGTGGAGTCGACGAATACGTCGAAGCACCCCCCTCCGACGAATCGCTGAGGGAGCTGTTCGCGCTCATCCAGCAGCACCCGTTATGGACCGACGAGGGCGGGCTCACCGATGAGAGCGTGAAGTTCATGATCGACATCGCGAGAGAATCGGACGTCCTCACCCAGCCCATGAACGCCGCCGACGTCGTCGACCGTCAGACGCTGAACCGGGCCGTCGAACTCGCCAACATGCCAACGCAATAGTCGCGGCCGCCGAAGTCGTCCACACCTCGTAACGCAACAATCGACCAATTGACGCTTCGGCTGGTTAAATTGGCCCGTGAAGGCATTCGTCGCGAGAGAGCCGGGTCAGCAGCACAGTGGATGACACGGTCAGAGACGGCGGCGACGCCACGCAAAGGCCGGGAGCGGGAACCGGCGACGACCCCCTTGCACGCAGGCGCGTGGAGCGCGACGAAAAACCCACAAGGCACTTCGGCCGCTACGGGTTGCTGTCGCTGTTGGGCGCAGGTGGCATGGGCCAGGTGTGGCGGGCACGCGACTCGCAGACCAATCGGGTGGTCGCGCTGAAGGTGCTGCCCGAGCACTCCGCCAACGACCGGGAGACACGCGAACGGTTTCGGCGGGAGTGCGAGGCGGTGGCACAGCTGACCGAGCCGCACGTCATCCCGATCCACGACTTCGGCGATGTGGACGGTCGGCTCTTTCTCAACATGCGACTGGTGGACGGCACGGACCTACGCACGCTGATCAAACAAGAGGGCGCACTGCCTCCGGCGCGTGCGGTCGCGATCATCGCCCAAGTGGCCGGCGCACTTCAGGCTGCCCACGACGTGGGTCTGGTGCATCGCGATGTCAAACCCTCCAACATCCTGGTGTGCACCAACGATTTCGCCTATTTGATCGACTTCGGCATCGCTCACGCCTCAGGAGACGCCACGCTGACCAAGGCTGGTGAAACCATCGGCACCGCCGCCTACATGGCGCCGGAGGCCATCGGTGCCGCTGTGAAAACCCATTCACGCGTGGACGTTTACGCACTCGCGTGTGTGCTGTACGAATGCCTCACCGGCGAGCCGCCTTTCGCCAGCGACATGGGCGTACAGGGCATGATCGCCCATCACCTCCACACTCCGCCGCCGCAGCCCAGTGCCAGCGACGCCGCCGTTCCGGCGGCTTTCGATGCAGTCATCGCCAAGGGGATGGCCAAGAACCCCGATGACCGCTACCCGACCGTCCAGGATCTGGCGCTGGCCGCCCGGGCGGCGTTGGGCGACGCCGACGCTGTTGCCAAGGCATCGGGTAAACGACGGAAACGACTGTCACGGAAGGCTGTCGGTCTCATGGCAGCGGCCGCGATGGCAGTGGTGGCGGTCGTCGTGGCTGGAGTCGTCATCGTCGGGCGACAGTCATCCGACGCGAGCAGTTCTTCACCCATACCTGTCGGCCAGGGCTTCTCATCGCAAACTCCGTTGCCTTTCACAGGGATTCATGTCTCCGCAGGAATCGCGGTCGAAACCGATGGAACCGCGTACGTCACCGGCGTCGGTATCGATCGGGTGATGCGGCTGGAACCCGGTGCGGCGGCCGCGACTGAGCTGCCGATCAAGGGTCTGAAGAATCCGCGGGATATCGCGGTGGATGCCAAGGGCGATGTTTACGTCACCGACTCGGGTAACGATCGGGTGATGTGGCTTCCGGTCGGCGCACCCGCGGCGATTCAGCTGCCGTTCAGCGGACTCAACGATCCCCGCGGTATCACCGTCAAGCCGAACGGCGACGTCTATGTCGTTGACCGCGGCAACAATCGGGTGCTGTTTCTGGCGACGGGCGCAGCGACTCACACCCCGGTACCGTTCAGCGGTCTCAACGACCCCCGCGGCGTGGCCGTCGGCCCGGCAGGCGGTGTCGTCGTCACCGACACCGGTAACAATCGGGTGCTGAAGTTGGAAGCCGGCGCGTCGCAGGCCACTCCACTCCCGTTCGCCGGGGTGAATGAGCCCCACGGTGTGGCTATCGACTCAGAAGGCGGCGTCTACGTCACCGACCGCGGTAACGCCGGGATCGTCGAACTGCGACCCGGCACGAGGGCCGCGATTCCGCTGCCCTTCGTGGGGCTGAACGACCCGCAGGGAGTCGCGGTCGACGCAGCGGGCAACGTCTATGTCACCGATGTGGGCTCCGACCCCGTGATCAAACTCTCGGTCGGTTGATGACAAAGGGGGCCATGGTTGCGTCGGGCCTCGATTTCGGTGTGTTGGGTCCGCTGCGTGTCAGCGTGGACCGCCAGCCGGTGCCGTTGGGAACGCCGAAGCAGTGCGCAGTGCTGGCGCTGCTGCTGATCAACCGCAACCGCCCCGTGCCGCGGGATTCGATCATCGCGGCGATCTGGGACGAAGACATGCCGGAAGCCGATGCGATACACAACCTGCACGTCTACGTGGCGAACCTGCGCAAGGTCCTCGGCTCGGGCGGCGCCGACGCGAAGGCCGTCTTGGCCAGTGCCCGACCGGGTTATCAGCTCAACGTGCCCGACGCGGCCTGCGATCTGGGGCGGTTCAACACGGAGAAGGCGGCCGGGGCGCAGGCGGCGGCGGCGGGCCGGTTCGGGCTGGCCACCGACCGGCTGTCGGCCGCGTTGGCGCAGTGGCGCGGCTCGGTTCTCGACGACCTACGGGAATTTCGCTTCGTCGAGCCGTTCGCCACAGCACTCGTCGAGGACAAGGTGGCGACGCATGTGTTGCGCGCTGAAGCCGAAATCGCCTGCGGACGTGCCGATTCAGTGATCAGCGGGCTCGAGGATCTCGTCGGCGAGCACCCCTATCGGGAACCTCTGTGGGCACAGTTGATCACGGCCTACTATCTGGCCGAGCGGCAGACCGATGCGCTGGACGCGTACCGCCGTGTCAGATCGACACTGTCGGAGGAACTGGGCATCGACCCGGGACCGTCGTTGCGCACGCTGCACGAGCGGATCCTGCGCCAGGAGCCGTTGGACGTTGCGCGGATCGCGCAGAGCGACGCCTCCGACGTCGTCACCATGCTCGAGAGCCATCTGTCGACCACCATGACGGCGGCGGCCAGATCCAATCGAGCGCAGCTCCGCGATGTCGCGGGCCGCTGTTATCCGCTGGAAACCGTGGTGACCGGCATCGGGCGTCGAGCCGACAACACCGTCGTCATCGACGACCCGAAAGTCAGCCGGTACCACGCGACGATCATCGACACCGGCGCGAGCTTCGTGATCAACGACCTGCGGTCCGGCAACGGCGTGGTGGTCGGGCATGAGCGGGTTCGCGGCAGCACCGCGCTCGGCGACGGCGACGTCATCGACATCGCCGGGCACCAGTTCACCTTCGAGATCGCACCCGAGGAGTCACCCGCTCATTGACCGCTGAGCAGCATGAATGCGGCATTGAGGTTCCATTGAGGGCTGCGTTCGATTCTTTTCTCAACGCCACACCAGATGGCCCCGAGAAAAGGAACTCAGATGATCAAGAACCGCATCGCCGCCACCGCCGCCCTCGTCGTCTTCGGACTGGCCGCCCTGGCCGGCATCCTCGCCGCAACCGCCAACGCCGACACCGCCTCCAACACCACCGGCCCCCAGATGACAGGCACCGCCCAGCAGTCGGTCGCCAACGCCCGCCAGGCACTCGACGAGCAGCTCGACGCCGCACGCGACGGCAACGGCGTCGGCGTCCCCCAGCCCGGCATCGCCCAAAGCGAACAGCACATCGCCTTCCCCAAGACCCCCCACGGCGCCTACACCGGCAAGCCCGCCCACAACAACGGCGTCGACCCCGCCACCGGCTCCCACACCCCCCAGCCCATGACGGTCTCCTCGACCCAGGTCAAGACCGCACACTGACCACCCCACCCCCAACCCGCCGGCCCACTTCAATGGGCCGGCGGGTTTATTCGTCCCGGATCATGGGCCTCACGACCCTTGTCGGCTTCGAGGCGGCCGCGAGCATTGCTGAGGAAGCGAAGAACCGTAGAGGGGGATCGTCTGCAGAGCGGCACCGCTGGACTTCCGCGGCGTGTTTGCCGCCATGGCCGCGAAGAATCTGCCAAGGTCGCAAGTCTGTGCCAATACGCGCGCCAGGCGGCACACGACGGGAGATCACGTGAACGAAGCTCGAAGCGCCCTCTACCGGCGCGGCGCCCTCGCCTTGTCATCGGTCGCGGTCACGACGGCCATGTGGTTGGGTGCCATATCGCCGGCTTTGGCCGATCCGTACGAGGACGGCGACTCGACCGAGGTCGTCGATGACTCCGGCTCCTACGCAGAACCCGTCGAAGAACCGGCCCCGGAGGACCCGGGCGAGCCGGTCGGCGAGGCTCCCGAGCCGGACGCACCGGCGCTCGATGAGGCGGGGCCGGCCGAAGCACCCGACGAACCGGGACCGGGAGGAGCACCAGACGAGCCGGAACCGGGCGAGGCGCCGGGTGATCCCGGCGACCCGGGTGATCCCGGCGACCCGGACACGAACGTCGCCGACCCGGCAATCGATGCCGACACCGCCGACCCCGACATCGCCGAGGTGTCGCAGGGAGACTTCGACGAGGCTCACGGCGCCGATGCGGTGGACGTCGAGTCGGAGTCCGCGTCGGAGACGGAGGTCACCGAACTCACGGAATCGCTGGAGTCGTTCACCAGCACCACGACCACGACCTCCACCACGTCCTCAACGTGGAGCAGCCCAGTGACGCAATGGAATTCGAGGTGGACCGGCTATGACCGCTGGTATCGGCCCGTCTTCACCAATCCGTACAAAACGCCGCTGCAGATCGTCTACCCGTACAACAACACCACCCGCGTCGTCGACGTCCCACCGAGCGGTCGCGCCGTACTCACGGTGCCCAATCCCGGCGTGTACAGCTTCACGGCGGTGAACCGCGACCCCTCCGGCAAGCCGGTCACGGTGTCCACTGGAAGCTTTTCCGGTGGCGGCTATCAGCCGGCTCCCGGTCAGCCGCCGCCGCCAAAACCCAAGCCGCCGACGACCTTCAAGAACGTGCTCGTACAGCTCAAGTACAAGGACGGAGAGTCGAAACCGTTCCGGGTCAAGACGCTGGCCGATCTCGGCGATGACCCGTCGGTGGGTGGTCACCGCGTGCTTCTCGACGAGGAGACCCCCGCGTGGGGGCGCTGGACCAAGACCGGAGGCGGTGAGCGCTTGTTCGAGATCACCAGCACACAGCAACTACCGGGACTGGTCGCGCCGTCACAAGGTCCCCTCCCCGGGTACCAGGTTCAGTTGACCAGCAACGAAACTGCGCCGCCGGCCCAAGATACGTGGGTGAAGCCGGTGGCCATCGGCGCGGCCGTCGCCGGCGCGCTGGCGATCGGCGCGGTGGTGTATTTCCTCCTGTCAGGCCGTCGGCGCAAGACGGCGCCGTAACGGCCGAACGCGTCGAAGGTCTCGATTCAGCGACATCACGGACACAACCGGGTATTGCCGTGTCCCGTCACCGTGAAATGGGCTGACAGAACCGTAAATTCCTGAGTCACTATGACAAAGGTCTTGCACACATTGGCAATCGCGGTCGCCTTGCCGGCAACCGCATGCGTTGCACTCGCAGGGGCGGCGTCCGCCGATCCTCTGCTGCTCAACGGGTCCTACACCGAAGTGCACGGCGACTCCATTCTGGTGTTGACCTTCGCGACCAGCTGTGGTCCTGCCGGTTGTACCGGCACGGTCGCCAGTAACCAGGGATGGCAGACGCCCGCCACGTTCTCTGGCGGCCGCTGGACCTTCACCGTCTCCAAGCCCGGCGGCCTCACCTGTGAAGACGGCAGCTACGAACCGGCCGTGGTGTCGATGTCGGTCGATCCCACAACGCTCAGTGGCGTGCTGTCCTCGGACTCCAATTACGGCTGCGCGGGCGGCGTCGTGTCCCAAAGCCCGTTCCAGCTGCGAAAGGTCGGCTGACTCAGCCCCGGATGGCGGTGCGGAACCTGTCCCGGTAAGCCTTCGGTGATACACCGAGGTGTTCGACGAACGCTCGCCGAAGGGTCTCCGTGCTGCCGAAGCCTGCGAGGTGTGCCGTATCGGTGACGGTGCGGCCGGCGTCGAGTGCTGCACGGGCGGCATCGATTCGGATCATCTCGACGTACTCGGCAGGAGTCATCCCGAGCTCCGAACGGAATAGTCGTGTCAACTGGCGAGTGCTCAACGAAGCGCGCAGCGCAAGCGATTTCACGCTGTGGTTCCCTGCAGGGTTGGCCGCGATCGACTCGGTCACCACTCGAAGCGCTGACTGTGGCGGTGGGTTCGCCTCGACGAGCGCAGAGAACTGCGACTGTCCGCCAGCGCGTTTGAGGTATACGACCAACCAACGAGCCACATCACGCACGAGGTCGGCGCCGTGATCCTGTTCGACCAGCGCAAGCGCGAGGTCGATGCCCGATGACACCCCGGCCGAGGTGAAGATGTCGCCGTCACGGACGAACAGTGCATCCGGCTCCACGGTGATGTCCGGGAAAGCCCTTGCCAGTCTTCGGGTTTCACGCCAATGCGTGGTGGCACGCCGCCCCCTGAGCAAACCGGCCTGCGCAAGGATGAACGACCCGGTACAGATCGAACCGAGCCGCCGAGTCCGATCCGCGAGCGACTTCACAGCCTCGACCAGTGCGCGGTCGATCGGGCGCGCCGGAATGTTGTCACTGCCTGCCACCAGGACGGTGTCGGCGGATTCGATGGACGCGATGCTGTCGGTGACACCCAAGCGGATCCCAATCGAGGTCGTCACATCGCGTCCGTCAACCGATGCGATCTTGATCTGGTAGTCGCCGCCGAACCGGTTGGCCTCGGCGAAGACCTCGCCGGCTCCGGCGACGTCCAGCATCGTGACCTCGTCGAAGACGACAATCACCACCACCCGCGAGAAGGCACCCGCCACCACAGCGCCATTGTGTCGCATTTTGTGGGCCGAACGGCTCATTAGCCGTGTGCGCACGAGCCGCGGCGTGCGTTGACTCAATCGCAAGAGTCCACATGTGAGGAGGCTGACGATGAGCATCGAATCGATCCAAACGATCGCCGGCATAGCGATACCCGACAGCGCGCTGGTGCGCGAGGCGACCGACTACATTCGCGACGCCGAAGACGACCTGCTGTTCGACCATTCGCGCAGAGTGTTCCTGTTCGGCGCGCTGCGGGGCAACCGACTGGGGCTGAAGCCCGACCTCGAGTTGCTCTATGTCGCCGCCATGTTCCACGACCTGGGTCTCACCGAGCGCTACCGCACCTCCGAACTGCGCTTCGAAGTCGACGGCGCGAACGCCGCCCGCGACTTCCTGCTCGAGCGCGGCGTCGACGCCGCCGATGCCCGGAAGGTCTGGCTGGGCATCGCCTTGCACACCACCCCGGGTGTACCGCAATTCCTCGACCCCGAGATCGCGCTGGTGATCGCCGGTGTCGAGGCGGACGTCGTCGGGATCGGCCGCGAAGAGCTCACACCGGAGGCCATCGACGCGGTGACCGCGGCCCATCCCCGTCCCGACTTCAAGAACCGCATCCTGGCGGCCTTCAACGACGGCATGAAACATCGCCCGGAAACCACCTTCGGGACGATGAACGCCGATGTGCTGGCGCACTTCGACCCGACGTTCGAGCGGCAGGACTTCGTCGACCTCATCTTGAACAACAGCTGGCCCGAGTAGCGGGGAGGCTCCCATGTCCATGACGAAGGACGCCGTGCTGACTGTGATGCAGCCCGGCGAAGGCGATGTCGTGCCCATCCCAGGCTTCGGGGCGGTCTTCAAGCTCGTCAGCCGGACCACTGGCGGCTTGGTGTCGATCGTCGAGCATCCGTTCCCGGTCGGCACGATCACCGCGGCGCATCGCCACACGCGCGAAGATGAGCACTCGTATGTACTGGCCGGCGAGATCGGCTTCCGATCCGACGACAGCGAAGTGGTGCTCGGGCCGGGCGGCTACATCACCAAACCCCGCGGTCAGATGCACGCTATGTGGAATGCGGGAAGCGAACCGGGGCGAATCATCGAAATCATCACTCCGGGAGGTGGTTTCGAAAACTACTTCCGCGAACTCGGCGAGCTGCTCATGTCCGGCGAGGCAACGACACAGCCCAGCGCCCCGTTGCACGAATCAGCCGAGTTCACTGAACTCGCAACGAAATACGGTTTGACATACGCGACGCCCGACTGGTTCGACGACGTCAGACGACGGTACGGTTTGTCTCCCGCGACACATTGACGGTCGACGCTTACTTCCTCAGGGTGAACTGGTTGACGTCGATGTACCCGTCGCGAAACGCCTTGGCGCAACCGGTCAGGTATCGCATGTATCGCTGATAGACCTCTTCGGACTGGATCTCGACAGCCTCGCTGTGGTGTGCCTCGAGCGCCGTGGCCCAGTGGTCGAGGGTTCTGGCGTAGTGCAGCTGCAGCGATTGCCTGCGAGTCACCGTGAAACCCAGCTTCGCTGCGTGGAACTCGACCATCTCGATCGCCGGTAGCTGTCCCCCCGGGAAAATCTCCCTGGCGATGAACTCGTTGAAGCTCACCTGCTCGTCGGACAGTTCAAGCCCGTGTTCGACGATCTGCTCCGCGGTCAACATGGTGATCGTGTGCAGCAGCATCACCCCGTCGTCGGGCATGACTCGATGGGCCATCGCGAAAAAATCGTCGTAGCGGTCGTATCCGAAATGCTCGAAGGCTCCGATGGAAACGATCCGGTCGACGGGCTCGTCGAACTCCTCCCAGCCGTGCAGCAGTACCCGCGTGGCGCGCTCGGTGTCCAGTTCGTCGAACATCTTCTGCACGTGCGCGGCTTGGTGGGCCGACAATGTCAGGCCGACCACATTCACGTCGTACTTCTCGATGGCCCGACGCATCGTGCTTCCCCACCCGCAGCCGACGTCCAACAGCGTCATGCCCGGTCTCAGGCCCAGCTTGCCGAGGGACAGGTCCATCTTGGCGAGCTGCGCCTGCTCGAGTGGAATGTCGCGCTGGCGGTCGAAGTACGCGCAGCTGTAGGTCATGGTGGGATCGAGGAAGAGCCGAAAGAAGTCGTCGGACAGGTCGTAGTGCGCCTGAACTTCTTCGAAGTGCGGTGTGAGGTTGTCGGCCATGACCGGTATCCGCCTCTCCGGGATCGACAGGGCTGCTTGGGACTTCCCGGAAGACCCTCAATGAAACTCCCCGTCCACGATCAAGACAAGGTCTGTCACGATTTGTTCACACGCGCGGCTCCACACCAGTGCCCTCAGCGGTGGGCGGGCGGGGAATTCCATGATATTCACGGCGATTCGGCGATAGTCTCACCTTAGCCTCGCAGTCAACGTCTCGAATTAGCCAAGCGTTTCTGCCGAGGCTGTCGAGGGAGGTGTTTCCATGTCCCAACTATCAAGAGTTGTTAGCCGATGCGCCGGTGTGGCGGTTCTCGGATGTGCGCTCGCGGCGGTTCCCGTCATCACCGCGCTGGGCGGTGCTCCCACGCCATCGGTCGCCGAACCGGCATGCAGCGGAAGTGAATCGATTGTCGATGGCACACCTACGTGTGTGCCGGCGCCCACCGCGCCCGGCGTGACCAACTCTGCGCCCGCCCCGATTGACAGCCAACAGCAAGACGGTGGGCATCACTGACGACGACGTCAGCGCAGGTAGGTTTCGTCCCCGGTCGGGTAACCGCCGCCGCGGGTCGTGATGTGCACATGGTCGTAATGGCCGTAGCCGCCCCGCTGTGCGCCATCTGGCGTGTAGTACACACCGCGCCAGATCGCATCCTGCAAGCCGAAGCGCTTCGCGTTGCGCAGGACGTAGGAGACGATCTCGTCGCCCAGGGCAATCCCCTCGGCGCTACCGGGATTGGGAATCATGACGTCGAGCGCCAAGCCGTTGGGATGCCACCTCAGCGAATCGGGTCGCACGCCACCGATATTGCTGATCTCCGGGAAAGCCTCGCTGATCGCCCGCGACGCCAGGATCGTCTTCACCTGCAGGCCGCCCTCAGGTGCGATGCCGACCGGCAGAGATCGATCGACGGTGCGGTAGCGCGCCGCAGCAACCATGGCGTCGGCCGCAATGCCGGGACTGACATGACCGGTGGCCGCCGCGGGTGCTATCGGCGGGGCAGCAACGATCTCCAAACAGCACGGTTGGCTGTCTGCAACCTCTTCGACGACGGGCTTGCTTTCGGGGGCCGGACGAGCCTGAAGGTGGACGTCTCCCCCGACCGCGAAGAAGACTGCGGCCGGACCGAGCACTGCGGCCACGCCCATCGGTGACGTGCGCCGCTTCTTGGCTACGGAGTGCCGACCCACGCAGGGTTGTATATCAAACCGTTACATTTGCCGCAATCCGGGACGGTCCGCTGGGTCGGCGCTCGACCAGGGTGGATCATGTCCAAGCGTGACGGGACTGCTCGAAGACAAGGTCATCATCGTCGCGGGCCTCGGCGGCATCGGAAACGGGCTGGCGCACAGGTTCACCGCCGAGGGAGCCCGTCTGGTGCTCGGCGATATCGACGCTGAGCTGGTAAAACGCGTCACCGACGAGATCGACCCGGGGGGAGAGCGGATCCGCGGCACGCATCTCGACGGCTCAGATGAGCAGTCCGTCAGCGCGGCGGTCGCATTGGCTGTCGACACCTTCGGTCGCCTCGATGGCCTGCATGTGAACTTCACCAACGCGGCGGATGCCTATCTGCCCGACGGGGTCATCGAGCTTCCGCTCGAAGCGTTCGACGAGGTGATGCGCGTCAACACCCGCGGGTTCGTCATCTGCGCCAAGCACGCCATCCCCGCGATGGTCAACAGCGGCGGCGGTTCGATCGTGTTCACCGCTTCCATCGACGCCTACAACGGCGCGGGCACCCGAGTGTCGTACGCCATGAGCAAGGCGGCCGAATTGGCGCTGATGCGACATATCGCGCGTCGGTACGGACCCAAGGGCATCCGATGCAATGCGATCGCGCCCGGGTTGATCTGGCACTACAAATTCGACCAGCAACCGATGCCTGACGGCGTCGTCGAACAGGCCCGCGCACGGCAGATGATCAAGTCCCGGTTTGGGACGCCGAACGACGTCGCCGCATTGGCCGCGCTACTGCTCTCCGACGACGGCAGCTTCATCACCGCGCAGACGATCAGCGTCGACGGCGGTGTGACGTTCCGCCCGTAAATCTTGTGCTGTTCGGGTACGGACTGATTGGGTAATGCCACCTGCGGGAGGAGTAGCCTCAGAGCCTGATTCACCGCAAGAACGGGGACACGATATGGACCTCGTGCTCGGCCTGTCGATGACGTCCAGCACGGTTCGGTGGGTGCTCGTCGAAGGCACCACCGGCGAAGGAGCCACCGTCGACCGCGGATCGTTCGACTTCGACGCGGAGGTCGATCCCGACGATCTGCTCAACGTCGCGCTCGCCGATGTCGCCGACGGCCCGATCCACGCCATCGGCGTCACCTGGACCAACGAGGCCGAAACCGTGGCCTCCGATGTGCTGGACGCACTTGCCGCCCGCGGTTACAGCAACGCGATCGCGGTCTCCGAACTGGAAGCGGGCGATGTGCTGGCGGCGGGCATCGCAGAGATCGCCGACTACGACGACGTCGCGGTGTGCATCGTGGAACCCGACGCCGCGGTGGTCGCGATGGTCGACCGCGACGGCGTGACCGTCGACCGCATCGCGCGACCCCTTGACGGCGCGGACGTCGTCGAGCTGCCCAGCAGCGTGATCGCCATGCTCGAGCTCAACGAATGGCGGCCGCAGGCCATTTTCGTGGTCGGGTCGGCCCGCGATGTCGAGCTGATTACCTCGACGCTCGGCTACGTGACGGATTCCCCGGTGTTCTCCGCCGCCGAAGCCGACCTGGCGTTGGCACGCGGAGCGGCGCTGGCGTCGGCGCGGGCGGTGAACAGGCTGGACGCCCCGGCGACCAAAGCACCGTCGCGGGTCGGGGCGCTGGCATCGGTTCTCGTCGCCGCCGTGGTGACGTTCGTGGTGTCGACCTCGACAGCAGTCGGCCTGACTCTGACGGGCGACAGCTCGTCCACGCGCCAGGACCCGCGGGCCACTGACGAGGAACCCGTGGCCGTCGCGGACGAGGCGCCGCGGCCCGTCGAGAACGAGATCCACAGCAAGAAGGTCACGACGCCCGCCGAAGCGAAGCCGGTCGTCGCACAGACCATCGCGATGGCCGCCCCTCCGCCGCCGCCCGCCGCTCCCCCCGCCGAACCGGTCTACGAACCACCGGCCTACGTACCGCCCGCGCCGGCGTACACCGCGCCCGAACCGGCCTACACACCACCGGCCCCCGCCGGCGCTCCCCCGGCTTACGCCCCACCGCCGGTTTACGCGCCCCCGCCGGCACCGGCGTACGTCCCGCCGCCGCAGCCACGTCTGCGCGACCGCATCATCGAGCGGATCCCGATCATCAACCGGTTCCACGAGCCGGAGTACACGTACGGGCGTTAGGCCTACGGGCAGGCGGCCGGTGCGTCGTCCCGCACCGCACGGTCGGCGGGCAACGTGTAGGTGACCGTCGCCTCTGCGTGCTCAAAGCCCCTGTTGGACACCACATGTGGGACACCGGCAGGGACGAAGATGGCCTGCCCGGCGCGGAAGACCGCAGGCACGCAGCCGCCGGCCGTCTGCAGACTCACCTCCCCGCCGTTGATCACCGAGTACTCCGGGCCCGGGTGGGTGTGCCAGCCGCTGCTCGACTCCGGTGCGAGCACGAGGTTCTGCACGTAGAGGGTGGTCGGCTGGCCCACGGAGACGATCGCGATGGGCGCATCCGTCGTGCCCTTCGCCAGGTCGGTGCGCTCGATGTCACCCTCTGCGGGTGTGGCAGCCGCCGACGGCGCTGCCATCGTCGCCGTGATCGCCAGGGCCGCCGCGACGGAATGTAACCGGTTCATCGCCGCATTATCCGACAGCTGGGGCTATGGCACCGGTTGGTAAGGGTTCTGCGGCACCTGGATCGGAATCGGCACCGGCACGAACGGCACAGTCAGATAGGTCGTCGTCATCGGCGTGGTGGTCGCCGTGGCGGAAGAGATCGTCGTGGTGGGCGCAGTGGTCGTGGTCGTGGGCGGGGTTGTTGTCGTCGTTGTCGTTGCGGTCGTCGTCGTAGTAGTGGTCGTTGTCGTCGTGGTGGTCGTCGGTTGTGTCGTGGTGACGACGGTCGTCGTCGGCGGTGGCGGCGGAGGTGGCGGTGCTTCGGTGGTCACCGGCGGAGGGGGCGGGTCGTTGGGCAGCGTGACGGTTTCGACGGGTGGCGGCGGCGCCTCGGGTGCGACCGGTTCGGGCGGCGGTGCCGACGGCGGCGGAACCGGCGCGGTCCGCGGCGCCTCGGTCACGCCGGTACTGCCGGTCGCGCTGGTCAAGGCGATTGCCACTCCGCCGACGGCGACCACCGCGATGGCCGCCGCAACGCCCATCACCAGCCCCGGCAGCCGCTGCCAGATCCGGGGTTCGTCGATCGGCCCCGTCGTCGCGGCCACGTACTGCACGGGCGGCGGGCGCATCGGCCCGGAGTCATACGGGGTCTCGTAGGGACCCGAGCCGGTGTAGGGCACGGGGTCGCCCGCCGCGTCGTCCTGCGACCAGGCCAGCGCGCCAACCGTCGATGTCCCCGGCGACTCGGTCTCCGTCGGCGGCACCGGCGCCAGACCCGTCGGGGCGTCCGCGGCAACCACGGGCGCCAAGCCGGTGCGCGCCTCGGCGGCCGAGGTGTACGCGCCGATCAACGCGGCGCCCTTGGCGGCGTCGAGCCCCGGTTGCGCGGTGGCGAACACCGGCATGCCGGAGTGCTCGGCCAGCCGCCGCCGAATCAACGGCATGCCTGCGCCACCGCCGACGACGACCAGAGCGGCGAAGTCTTTCCAGCCAATTCTGTTGCGCTGCAGCGTGTCATCGATCGCGGCCAAGACACCTTCGAGCGGTGTCGCGACCAAAGCCTCGAGCTCATCTCGGGTCACCCGAACCACGGAGTGATGGTTCGGCAACTGCACATCGACGTCGGTCGCTTCGTGTGTCGACAACCGTTCCTTGGCGTCGCGGCACTCTTCTCGCAGCCGCGACAGTGACCCCACGGCGGCCGTGCTCGTGGGGTCGTCTCCGCCCGAAGGCAGCCCTGCCAGAACGTGGCTGAGCAGAGCCTGATCGACAAGGTCGCCGGAGAACTCCGTGTGACGAGTCGTCTCGTCGATCGGTTCGAACGCGTCGCCCGCATCGGCCAGCGTGATGCCGGTCGCGCCGCCGCCGAAGTCCACCAGTGCCAGCACACCCTGTGTCGGGATTCCGAGATCGGTTTGCAGCGCGGTCAGCGACGCTTTGGCATCCGAAACGAGTCGGGTGGTCGTACCGTCGGCGCCGAAGACGGGATGGCCCCGCAGCGCGCTGCGCAGGGTCCGAAGGGTGGCCGGTCCCCAGTGCGCGGGGACGGCGAGCGTGACGTCGGACGCCGGCGCACCGCTGGCTTCGACGAGATCGGCGAGCGCGGCGACCAACAGCCGGTCGGCCGAGTGTGACGATCCGTCCGCGGCGACCAGTGGCACATCGTCGCCGACCCGCTCGACGAACCCGGACATCACGGTGCCGTCCGGCACGGTGAATACCGAACGACGGAGCACGGGCTGATCGGCTCGATTGTCGATGCGTACCGCGACCAAGTTCGTCGTCCCGATCGACAACCCCAATGGGTCGCTCATAACGGACCACACGATAGTCCCCCGACCACCGGGAACCGGTCAGACACTCCGTGCGAACCCCGTTCGGCCGCCACGGTTTTGGGGTGGGCCAAACGGGTACCTGCAATACCATGACATCTCTGTGGCTAGCAAACCGCGTCGAGCGGCCGGCACCGCCGGACCCGTTGGTCGAATCGGATCGGTCGGCCGACGTCGTCGTGGTCGGCGCCGGAATTACCGGCCTCATCACCGCGGTGCTCTTGGCGCGGGCCGGCAAGGACGTGTTGGTGCTCGAAGCACAACGCGTCGGGGCCGGCGCGACCGGCAATACCACCGCCAAAATCAGCCTGCTGCAGAGCACCAAACTGTCGAAGATCGTCTCCAAACACGGCGCCGGGACCGCCAAGCAGTACGTCGAGGGCAACCGTGAGGGCCTGGAGTGGCTGGTCCAGCACTGTGAGGCGCACGGGCTGTCGGTGCAACGCGAGGACGCCTACACCTATGCACAATCCGAGAAGGGTGTGTCCTCTGTGCGTCAGGAGCTCGAGGCGTGCGAGGCCGCGGGATTGGATGTCGACTGGGTCGACGATGCCGACGTGCCGTTCCCCTTCCACGGTGCTGTCCGGTTGGCCGACCAGGCACAGTTCGATCCGATGCCGTTGCTCGACAGCCTGGTCATTGAGCTCGACGAACGGGGCGGACGGCTGGCGCAAGGCGTTCGGGTGCAGAAGGTTTCGAATGAGGGCGACAAACTGGCCCTGAATGTGCGCACCACCGCAGGTGACGAATTCGACGTGCACGCCAAGCAATGTGTCCTCGCGACGGGCATCCCCATCCTGGACCGTGGCGGCTTCTTCGCTCGCCTCAAACCGCAACGCTCCTACTGCATGGCCTACAAGGTGCCCGGCAACATCACACGGGGCATGTACATCTCGGCCGATTCGCCGACCAGGTCGCTGCGTTATGCGCCGACGCCGGACGGCGATCGGTTGATCGCCGGTGGGGCGGGGCATCCCGTCGGCCACGAGAAGAGCCCGGCCTCGTCGGTACAGGAGCTCGACCAGTGGACGAAGCTGCACTTCCCCGGCGCGATGCAGACCCATTACTGGTCCGCACAGGACTACTCACCAATCGACGAATTGCCCTACGTGGGCCCGATCCTGCCCGGCAACGACAAGATCTTCGTGGCAACGGGTTTCGACAAGTGGGGCATGACCAACGGAACCGCTGCCGCACTGGCGCTGTCGAGCCGCATCCTCGGGGGCCGGATGGACTGGGCGCAGGCCTTCGACAGCTGGAGTCCGCACGAGTTGTCGGGCATCCCCAAGGCGATGCAGACCAACGCGCAGGTGGCGCTCTATCTGACGCGCGGGTGGATCACTCCGGTCACCAGGATCCTCAACCGCACCCCGGAGGAGGGCGGCGTGGTCAGCGGCCCGCCATGGGACCTGGAGGCGCGAAGCGTGGTCGACGGCCGCGAGTACCGCGTGTCGCCGGTGTGCCCGCACCTTGGCGGCATCGTCAACTGGAACGACGCCGACGAATCGTGGGAGTGCCCGCTGCACGGCTCACGCTTCGCACCCGACGGAACCCTGCTCGAGGGTCCAGCGACCCGCAACCTCACTGCGGCGCAGTAGATATCGGCTTCTCCGGCAATAGCCGCCGAACAGCGATCGAGCCGATAACACCGACCGCGATCAGCGCGATCGCCACCGTGACGGACGTCGAGTCCGACACCCAGCCGACGATTCCGGTGACGGTGAGAAACGGTGGAAGCCAGTCGATAACACCCGACCACGAGTTCGACTCTCCGGTCGCGTAGTCGGGGTAGAACTCGGTGAAGGACGCGGCGAAGACGACGGCGCCGATGGGAATGATCCAGGCGGTCCAGAAGTTGTCGTTGTCACCCAAAACAGCATCCCCGATCGCACCGGCGATGGCGGACACCACGAATGCGCCGGCCCAGGCACCGGTGATCGCATAGTTGATTCGCCGAAACGGTGCACTGTCCCAGTGCTCGGGAGGTGTGGTGTCCTTCGCGTACGCCATCGTGAACGGCCGGCGGATCATCAGCGTGCCGACGGCGAACACGGCCAGCACGATGTTGCTCAGTTCACCGGCCCACAGTTGCAGCCAGTCGATGACCGAATCCGGCGCAACCAAACCCACTACGACCAACACTGCGAAGTAGGCGACGGTCACCACCTCGAGTGAATGCACCGCGGCGCCGCGACGGGTGCCCACCCACAACGTGAGCAGAGCCAGACCCAGCGCCGCCGAGGCGGCTTCCTCGAACCGGCCGGGTCCTGCGACGACCGCCATCAGGATCCATGGCGCCAGTCCCGCGAACGGAGACTTGACGTAGGCGTCGACGAATTTCATGTCCGGACTGTACGCGCCGTGACTGTGCTGTGTTGCAATGACGGGCATGGGTGACATCGACGAGATCCAACAAGTGAAGTACCGGTACCTGCGCGCACTCGACACCAAGCATTGGGACGAGTTCGCCGACACCCTCACCGAGGATGTGGTCGGTAAGTACGGCGAATCGATCGGCGAGGAACATCACTTCACCAACCGCGACGAGTTGGTCAAGTTCATGCGCGACTCGCTGGGTCCCGAGATCATCACCGAACACCGCGTCACCCATCCCGAGATCACCGTCGACGGCGACGAAGCGACGGGCACGTGGTACCTGCAGGACCGGGTGATCGCGCCGGACTTCAACTTCATGTTGATAGGCGCGGGCTTCTACCACGACCGGTACCGGCGCACGAGCGACGGGTGGCGGATCAGCGAAACGGGGTACGACCGCACTTATGACGCGTCGATGTCGCTCGAGGCGCTGAACTTCAAGGTGAAACCCGGTCGTGCACTGAACATCTGACTCACTGAGCAATCGCGATCAGCGCCCCCGGCCGAAGCCACCGCATGATCTCGACCAGCTTGCCGTCGTCGATCGCCACGCATCCGGCCGTCGGCCCGCCGTCGGTGGCGTGCAGGAAGAATGCGCCTCCATTGCCAGGTACCCGCGCCTTGTTGACCCCCATGACGACCGCGTGCACGTACTGAGGGATCTGGAGGTTCTCGGTGCCGCTGGCGGGGTCGGTGTCGAACGGGCACTGCGCCTTCTTGCAGACCTGCATGGTGTTGTAGGTCGGGCTCTTCATGTCACCGTCCCACCAGTGGTCCGGCCCGACCTGCACGTACGGCAGACCTCCGCCGGGGTTGGGTGCGGTGCCGAAGGCGAAGTCGAGCGTGAAAACGCCGATCGGCGTTTTCATTTCGCCGTCATGGCTCTGCGGAGTCATGCCGTTGGCGCCGATCCAGGCCGGTATGCCCGCGGCGACCGGCTGCCAACCCGCACCGGTCCGCTGATAGACATCCATCTTGGCTTTCGACCCACCCACGCCGACAACGGAAATCACCTGGGTGGCCGAACCCACCGATTTCGCGAACCATGGCACCGTCTGCGCCTGGCCAAGGGGCGCCGTCGCAAGGGCCAGCAGGCTCACGCACAGGAGGGTCAGCAGTCGGCGCACCGACACATGCTAAGTCGCGGTGTGCTGCCCTTCGAGTAAGCCACGCAGCCACGACGACCAGTTGTCGTGTTCTTCCTTTGCGATCGCGGCGGCGTCGTCGCCGTAGAGAAAGACGCTGGCCATGGCGCTCGTCTGACCGGCGACCGTGCAGGTGCCGAGAACCGCGACGCCTTGCCCGGGTTCGTCGATGCGCAATATCAGGTCACGAACGGTGTTGTCCTGGTGTACGCGTTGGACAACACCGGCGAGACGTGGCGCGTCGCGCGCGGATTCACGATGTTCGCCGACGTTCACGCCCGCGAGGTTCAGCGCCTCGGTGAGTTTCGTCCACGCCTGCGACTCGTCGCCCGGATGAACCGACATGACCCGGACGCTCGACGCTGGCAAGCCCGCGAAATCGGAGAGGTAGATTTTGAGCACTTCGAATGCGCCGGGCCAACCGGATTCGAAGCTCTCCATCTCGTCGTCCCAATCGTCTCGATCGGTGAACAGGCTGTGCACCATCCGGACGACGCAGCGGTCCCCGGAGCGGCTGGTGACCGTCACTTCCGTGGCAAATGGCGGCGCGTCGCCGCTCCAGTCGTGCTCCTCGTAGGCGAAGCGATGCGGAGGCTCCCAGGCGGTCACCTTCCCGCCCGAGGCGTCCGTCCCGCAGCTCTCGCCGCCGAAGTCGAATCTGATGGCGCCGCCGACGTGTTCCTCGACCGTCGTCGGCGTGAACCAGGCACCCATGCCGGCGCCGGTGGCAATGGCATGCCAGACCTGCTCCGGTGTTCCGGGCACGAGCACTTCCACCGCTACCCGGCGCATACCGGAATCGTCTCTGTGCAAGGGCATTTCAGTCCTCCTTCGGGGCGGGGTAGGCGGCGACCAGCAACCGGTAGCCGCGCGCCTGCGGATCGGATTCGTCGTGATAGCGCGCGACCAGCGAGGTGATCGCGTCGGAGAGCTCGCGGGTGAACTCCGCCCGGTCGGATGGTGAGCGGAAGCGGACAGCGGTGTCGATCGACAAGGTCGCCAGCCGTTTGTTCTTCTCGCGGGCGACCGCCCAGAGCTCCCCCACTTCGCGAACGGCGCGGGCGGCCAGGGCGATCAGGTAGCTGGCGGACAGGCGGTCGCTGGTGCGGCCGGGGTCGGCGGCGACCGGTCCCATCGCGCCGGGCGACACGACGTAGGACGCGGCCGTGGCGACCAGCAAGCGCTCGCGCAGGCCACCCCACCGGCGTTCGCCGGCTTCGGCGACGAGCCGGTGCTCCTCGAGTGCGCGCAGGTGGTAATTCACCTTCTGCCTCGATATCCCGACCCGCGTGGCAAGCGCCGCCGCGGAGGCCGGTTCGGTGAGCTCGGCGAGCAGTCGACCGCGGATCGGGTCCAGCGCACTGACCGCGGCCGCGGGATCGTCGATCACTTCCACGTCGAGCATGACGCCACGATGCTCTTGACAAGATTATTTGTCAATACTCGTGGATACGTTGGGGAGATGGATATTGCGCAGGTCGTCGGCCGGCCCGCAGGCTTACGGCGAATCACCCACGGTCTCGGCGCGCTGGACCAGGAGGTCTTCGACGCGATCGCCGAGTCGCCGACCCCGCTACTCGACACCGTGATGCCACCGCTGACCCGCGCTGCCGACCACTCCAAACTCTGGTTCGCGATCGCGGCTGCCCTGGCCGCCACGGGTAAGCCGAGCGCGCGGCGCGGCGCGGTGCGTGGGGTGCTCACGCTGGCGGCGACGAGCTTGATCACCAACCAGGGCGCCAAGCGCATCCGGCGACGGCCCCGCCCGCTGTTCGACTCCGTGCCGCTGGTGCGTCGCACGCGACGCCGACCCACGTCGAACTCGCTTCCGTCCGGGCACTCCGCCAGCGCTGCCGCCTTCGCGGTGGGTGTCGGCCTGGAGAGCGCGTCGCTCGGTCTTCCCCTGGCGCTTCTCGCGGGGCTCGTCGGGTTGTCCCGCGTCGCCGTCGGCGCGCATTACCCCGGAGACGTGATCGCCGGATTCGGTCTGGGTGCGGCGGTTGCGGTGCTGGGCGGACGGGTGGTGCCTCCAATGGTGCCGACGAGGCTTCCGACCGCGGATCCGCTGCGAGTGGAAACGCCGCCGCGACCGGAGGGGGAAGGTGTGGTACTGGTCGTCAATCCCGCGTCTGGCAGCGGGACCGGAGCAGACATTCTCAAAGAAGTCCGAGAGGCGTTGCCACGCGCGGAGATAGTCGAGCTTTCCGGAGACGACGACTTCGCGACCGCGTTGCGCTCGGTGGCTCAGCGCGCCGAGGTTCTGGCGATCGGGGGCGGAGACGGAACGGTGTCGTGCGCGGCGGCGGCCGCCATCGAGGCGGGTGTGCCGCTGGCGGTGTTCCCGGGCGGCACGTTCAACCACTTCGCGAAGGACATCGGTTGCGAGACGGTGGAAAAGACCGTCGACGCGATTCGGCAGGGCAGCGTCGCGTGCGTCGACATGGTGTGTCTGAACGAAAATCAGATGGTGGTCAACACCGCGAGCATCGGGGCGTACCCGGCGTTCGTGCGCACCCGAGAGAAGCACGAACGCAAGATCGGCAAGCCGCTGGCCGGGCTCTACGCGATGTATCACACGTTGCGGCACGAGGATCCGGTCCGCATCCGTTACGACAACAAGACGTTGCAGACGTTCCTGTTCTTCCTCGGCAATTCGGCTTATCTGCCCTCGGGATTCGCGCCGTCGCGGCGGGACCGGATGGACGACGGGCTGATGGACGTCCGGATCCTCGAGACCGGTCACCGGTTCAGCAAGCTGCGCATTCTGGTTGACGTCGCGCTCGGCCGGCTCGTACGCAGCCCGTTCTATCACGAGATGCGGGTCCCCGAGTTCGAGTTCACCGCAGTCGACGGTCCGACGCTGTTGGCGCACGACGGTGAGATCGGAACCGAGTGCGAAACCGCCAGCTTCAGCGTGCGATACCGGGCGCTTCCGGTGTTTCGGCCGCTTCCGTGATCGGCCGCGACGGCCGCACGAGCAGGAGGCACAGCACGAAATAGGCGTAACCCAAAGCCCATCCGGCCACGACGTCGGTCGGGTGGTGGACGTTGAGCACCACCCGGCCGACCCCGATCAGGGTGACGATGGCGATGCCCGTGCCGATGAGCCAAGCGCGTGCAGCCGGACGCACGGCGGGCAGAGCGACGGTCAGCAGGGCGAAGACCGCGACCAGCACCCCGAGGGCGTGGCCGGAGGGAAACGATGTTCCCAGCGCGGTGACGAACGCGGTGTCCGGGCGGGGACGGTCGGCGGCTCCCTTCGCGATCTCGGTGACGAGTCCGGCCAGTTCGACGGTGACGATCAGGAATATCGCGATGCGGATCCGGCGGCGCACGAACGCGACGACGATGAGAGCAATGGTCACCACGCGGAACATGCCCGGACCCAGAGCGAGGCAGAAAATATCCCATCCGAGCACCCATCCCGGATGGTCTACGCCGATCGGGTAGAAGGCGCCGAGCGCAGCGGAATCGAAGTCGGTTGACCACGTCCACTGCTGCGCGACACCGACCCACAGCAGGGCATACACCGCGACCGCGGCCAGCGCCGATGCCACCAGCCGAGGCGTGTGTGATGCCATCGTCCACCTCTACCACGCGGATCGTCGGGCCGTTAGTGTGACTGCCCATGGCGGTGTTCCTGCGCAAGCTGCTCCGTATCGGCGGTCTACCCGACGATATGCGGGCCGAGGTGGAAGCCGAGGGCGTGCTCTTCCTCGCCGAGTACCTACCGGTGACCCGACGGTTCAGTGGCAAGATCCCGGGACGACGTGCGAATGCGAACGTCACCAGCTATGCGGGCTCGCTGGCTTTGACCAACCAGCGTGTCCTCGCCACGATGTCGACGGTTCCGAAACTGGCCGGCCGCACCATCGATCAACGATGGGACGCAACGCAGTCCGGGGCCGTCACCGCCGAGCTCTCCCCGGCCGGTATGCAGCTCGCTGTCGACATCGCCGGCGTCGATTCGCGCTTCAGCGGCGAACTTTCGATGCATTACAAGGTCTCCATTCCCGAGGACATCCTCTCGCGCCTCCCCAGACGATCGCTGTCTTTCGATGTCCCGCCGGAATATGTCTTCCGCGCCGTAGGAGTGCCGTACCACCCCTAGCCTGACCGGTGCGGTGCGCGGCACGGTCAAAACCCACCACGGTCGCCGACCCGGCAGCTGCGCGTCCGACCGACCTCGTGCGGCGTTGGTTCGTCAGCGCCCAACCGGCTCTGGGCGGCCGATCTGACCTTCGTGTCGACTGGTCGGGATTTGCCTACGTAGCCTTCGTCGTCGATGCCTACGCAGGCAGGATTCTGGGCTGGACGCAGAAAGAGACGGGCTTCCCACATGAGGACAACACCCTGCATCGTTGAGCCGCGGGACGCTCAGTTCACCTGAGCCACCACGAAGACACGTCGAAACGGGAAGAACGTCGTGCCATCCTTCCGCGACGGATACGCCGCGTCCAGCAGGGGGATCAAGTCGTCGCGGAACTCGTCCCACTCGGTGTCGGTGAGCCTACTGCGCACCGGGCGTAGCGCCGTTCCCGCGATCCAGTTCAGCACCGGATCCTCGCCGGTCAACACGTGCACGTAGGTGGTCTCCCACGCGTCGACCGTGCAACCAGCGTCGGCTAGCAGGTCTGCGTACTCGACCGGATCCTTCACCGGTGACTCCCGAAACGGGAAGTCGTGCAGTCGTTCTGCCCATCGGTCACGCCGGACGAGTTCTCCCACCGTGCGATGTGACGGTGCGTCGAAGTTGCCCGGTACCTGCATCGCGATCCACGACCGTGCCGGCAACTGTTCGGCCCACCTGACGAGTAAGCGTGGATGGTCGGGCAACCAATGCAGGGTGGCATTGCTGATCACGACGTCGGTATCAGGTTTTGGTACCCAATCGCCGACGTCACCGACGTTTGCGTCGATTCCTCTGTCCCGCGCGGCCCGCACCATTTCCGGCGAGCTGTCTAACGCCTCTATGCATGCCCGTGGCCAACGCTGGGCCAACGAGGCCGTCAGATTGCCCGGCCCACAACCTAGATCCGCAACCCGCCGCGGGGCATCGGCTGCGACCCGCGACAACAGGTCGAAGTACGGGCGCCCGCGCTCATCGGCGAACGCCAGATATGCGTCGGGGTTCCACATGCTGACAGTTTGACACCGCCCAAACGGGATACCATGCGGAAGTGAGCCAAACGGAGGCCAACCCGGTTGATCCGCCGATTCCCGTTCCCGATGTCCCCGGTGCAGATGCCAGCACAGGGCTGCCACGACGCGCCGACCTGACGCTGCGCCAGCGCTTCATCGTCGACTCGTCAGCCGTGGCCGATCTCGCACTGCGCACCGCAATCGCATCGCTGCTCGCGACGACGATGCTGCCGACGCTGGCCGGTGGCTTAAGCCGGTCTCAGTCACGCGCCGAACGCGAACAGCTGCAGTTCTACGCCGAACTGGCCTCGGCCAAGGATCCCACGCAATCGTTTCCCGCGCCCACTTCGCCGCCCCGGGTCGCATCGCGAGCAGCCAACCCGCTGGCCGAATGGATCGCGAAGGGTCAGGTTCAGAACATCCGTTTCGACAGCAGCTTCGAGGCGATCAACCCTGACTTGCGCACCCAGTGCCGCGGATTCGAACGCAACAACGTCGTGCACGCCCAGCACTGGCGACACGATGACGGGCCGCACCCCACGCTGTGCCTGATCCATGGATTCATGGGTTCGCCGTATCTGTTCAACGGCTTGTTCTTCTCGCTGCCGTGGTTCTTCCGGTCGGGCTACGACGTCCTGTTGTACACCATGCCCTTCCACGGTCCGCGTGCCGAGAAGGGCTCCCCGTTCAGCGGCTACGGGTTCTTCGCCAACGGGTTCTCGGGCTTCGCCGAGGCGATGGCCCAGGCGGTGCACGACTTCCGTTCGGTCCTCGACTATCTGGAGTTCACCGGCGTCGACCGCATCGCGCTGACCGGCATGTCACTCGGCGGGTACACATCAGCGCTCATCGCAGCGGTCGACGACCGGATCCAGGCCGTGATCCCCAATGTCCCTGTCGTCGCCCCCGATCAAACGGTGGACGAATGGTTCCCCGCCAACAAAGTCGTGGGCCTGCGAAACCTGCTGACGGGCACCGACGCGGAACTCACCGGCGGCGCCACCCTGTTCTCCTCACCGCTGAACTACGCCCCGCTGGTTCCCAAGGACCGCCGGTTGATCATCACAGGTCTCGGTGACCGGCTCGCGCCGCCGGAACAGGCCGAGATGCTGTGGGAGCACTGGGACCGCTGCGCGTTCCACTGGTTCCCGGGCAACCACATCCTGCATGTCAGCCAGCCTGACTACCTGCGCAGGATGACCCGCTTCATGAAGGGATTCATGTTCGACTGAGTTCGGCCTGATATCCGGCCGGCCAGTCGATCCGCGCCAGCAGATCGACGGCAACCCGCTTAGCCGGAACGTCCAGCCTGCCAACGGCCTTGGGATCCAACGCCCGGAGCAACGGTCCCTGGACTCCGCGATGCGGTGTCAGACCCGACACAGGCGCCCCGCGTACGGGATCGGGCGTGCGGAACGCACACACCACCGCGACAGTCGGGTGCGCGGCCGAACCACTGAACTCGACGGCCGTCCATGTCTCAGACGATTGAGACCACACCTCGTCGAGACGTTCACCCAACCGCTCGTCGACGGGAATCCCGTAGGCCGAGACGAATCCGCCTTCGTCTTGGACACCGCGCCACTTCTCGCGACCCTTTCCGATCAACGGTGCATCCGCGTCGTCGACGGGCGCCGCATCGAGGCCCGCCTCCCGTAGGTGATCGGCAAGGCGACGGCCGGCGATCTCGGCAGTCTCGCGCAGCGGCAGCTCAGGTGAACGTGCCTGCAGAGCAACCAGATTCGACTCGGCGTCCAGGGTCAGGCTGATCCACGTGCTACGAACACCATCGGAATCGCGGTTCGTGATGCGAACCTTCTCGCCACGGACGCCGAACCTTTCGACGTAGGCCGCGACCAGCGGCAGCGGCACACCGAATCCCGACGGGTCGTCGACCCGCAACACCACAGTGGCCTGCTTCGGACTCTGCGGCTTCGGCTTGGAGTGGTTGCGGCGAAACACCGCTAACCGCCGGCCGATCATGTTT
This sequence comes from Mycobacterium sp. 852014-52144_SCH5372336, assembly GCF_001665615.1. Taxonomy (NCBI): domain Bacteria; kingdom Bacillati; phylum Actinomycetota; class Actinomycetes; order Mycobacteriales; family Mycobacteriaceae; genus Mycobacterium; species Mycobacterium sp. 852014-52144_SCH5372336. The sequence continues at coordinate 36,512 of NZ_LZSW01000066.1, read as the reverse complement.
GTGACGAACTGGCCCCGCCACCATGCGAACACGACGACGACGACGGCGACAGCGATCCCGAAGATCCACCAATCCGTGGTCGTCTCCCACGGATACGCCATTGCCGCCAGGACGACGGCCAACGACGCCAGCGCTATTCGAACGGTCACGATGCCTCCGCTTGGTTGTCTAGGTTCCTTCGCCGGTGGACCGCGACCGCGGCCGTGACGGCTGCGATCAGCGCCAGCACACCGGTTCCCACGAACGCGACCACCTTCGGGGTCTCGTCGGGGGCGGCCGGTCGCGGCGGTGCGGCGACGGGCTGGGGCTCCGGCTCCCCGTTCCCGGCGACGGCCGCTGTCACATCCCATGTCAGCGCGGCGACGGGATCGACGAGTCCGGCACCGGTAAGGTTCGATGGTGCTCGCGCCGCACCCTGTGCACCGGCCGTGAGCCGGTCCCTGACCTGTTCGGCGGTCAGCTCGGGAAAACGACTGCGTACCAGGGTCGCAACGCCGGATACATACGCGGCCGCGAAACTCGTACCGTTCAGCGGATACAACCGGCCGCGCTCGTCGGGTAGCCCGTTGGCGAGTGCGCCGCCTTCGCCGTTACCCACCGAGACGATATCCTGCCCGGGCGCGGCTATCCCCACCCACGGTCCCGCCATCGTGAAATCCGATGGGCGCCCGGCGCTGTCGAGCGAACCGACCGAAAGCACATAGGGCTGCCAGGACGACGGTATCGACACCGACGTCACACCTGCCCAGTTACGAGGGTCCTCCGGGCGGCCGGGATCCGACAGCGGGTTCGACGGGCATGCCGACCCCGGGTTCAACCCCATCTTGTTGTTGCCCGCGGCAGCGACGATCACCGCGTCCTTCTCCACGGCCGCGTAGCGCAGGGCCGCACCGAGTTCGTTCTGGTTGACGTTCTCCGTTGCGGGCAGACAGGTGACGGCGGAGATATTGATGACCCGCGCACCCAGGTCCGCCGCGCGGACAACAGCACGGGCCAGGGTCGCCACGTCGAGTGCGACCTGTGCCGTCGCCGGATTCTCGCCGATCTCGCGCGGGGAGAACCGCGACGACGTCGACCGGATCGCAAGCACGCGAGCACCTGGTGCCACCCCGGAGAATCCGTCGGCCCCCGGCTGTCCCGCGATCAGCCCTGCCACCAGCGTTCCGTGGCCATCGCAGTCGCTGAGCCCATCGGTCGACTCGACGAAGTCCCCGCCGGGTTCCACGTTCGGCAGTCGGGGTCCCGGCGTGACGCCGGTGTCGATGACCGCAACGAGTTGTCCGTCGCCGCGGCTGTACTCCCATGCGCCCTCGAGGTTGATCAACGTTTGATTGGAGCTCGGCGCACCGGGGTCGCTGCCGGGTAATACACCCGCGCTGACGCACGGCCCGCGTTGCGACTGCGGCTGGACGGGCCCGGCGGCGCCCGACGGAGGTCGCACAGCCGGATCCACCTGAGGGGGCGTCATTGCCTGTGCGACCGGAGAACTCACCGCCACGACGGCCAGGACCGCCGAGGCCGCGACGACACTGCGCAGCCGGTCGCGCATCACCGATGCCTCATCGGTTGAGCACCCAGGCGAACAGTCCGACGAGATAGGCCAGCACCGGGATCAGCGACGCGTCGATGCCGGAGGCCAGAAACCCGACGATGCGACGCATCGGCAGCGAGTAGGTGTCCGGCGAGGCGACCCGCGGGAACGTCGCGACGGTCACCCAGACGACCGTCAAGCCGACGAGCGCCAGCAGCGCCCACCAAGCCGCTCCGATGCGGTCGTCCACGCTGAACACGACCATGAACGAGATCGCAAGCAGGAACGGCTGGCTCAGGAGCCACGCCTTGCACGGCGCCGAGTCCCACACGCGGGCCCGCAGCACCGATCCAAGCGCCACCGCGGCCACGACGTACCACGCCCACGGCGAAACTCCCTGCGGTGCAGCTAGTGTCAACGCCCCCGCGGTGGACAGCAGTACACCGCCTGCGATGAAACCGGTCTGGTGTGAATCGCTGATCCGAACGCGGCGCGGCAGATCGGCGAGCACCTTCATCGGGTGCGGCGCCGGGGTCGGGTCACCGGGAGCGGGTATGACCGGCATCGGCAGCCGCGCCCATAGGGCGGAGAGTTGAGCCGCCTGGACAGTGACCACGAGCGCGAGCACCACGAGCAGGGATCCGACGACGAGGTGGTTCAGGTGCCAGATCGTCGCGGCGCCCGCGGTGATCAGTGCACCGGCCCCGACGACAGTGGCCGCTGTGAAGACCGCGATGGCCCGCTGGGCGACAACGATGCTGACAATCGACCAGGCCGTCACGCCCGCGGCGGCGAGCAGCACATGTGACGGCCCGAAGTCGCCGGGCACTCCGAGCGCGAGAGCCACGCCGATGGGCGCGAGCACCGTCACGGCCAACGCCGTGCCGAGCCGGGGGGAACGGCCCCAGGTGAGCAGGGCGGCCAGCACCGTGAGCGCCGCCGCACCGCTGGCCACGGCGAGACCGGCGAAGCCACCGACGATTTCACTGTGCACCGCGGCAAAGACGGTGGCGATCACGATCAGCGTGATCACGGCCGCCGCTGCGCCCCGCGCGATATGTGCCGCACCCCAGGGCTTCTCGCGGGCGGCGGAGAAGATGACGGCCGCGTCGCCGATGTCCTCGACGATCCGCGGTGCAGCGGGACCGGCGGGAAGCGGTTGCAGCGCCAGCAGATCGCCGTCGACGACACCGACGGTGTCCAGCGTCGCGTCGAGGCTGAACGGCGCACCGCCGACCGGCGCCAGCGACAGCACCACCGGGGTGGCGTCGCCGTACTCCTCGTCGGCGGGCATCGCCATCCGTCGTACTGCGGGCAGGATCTCGCGCAGAGGGAGTTCGGTCGGCAACGCCATGTCGGTGACTCGACCGCCCGCCTCGCCCGCGGCGAGCACCGCGACGCGAACGATCGGCATCGACCGGGACGGGGCCGGGTCCGCCAAAGACGCTGTCGCGCCACTCAAACTGTCTGCCATTGGTGTTCCGTTCTCTGGTTGGAGTCGAAGTCTCGGGTCAATTTCAGGTCGGGGAACCACGCCCCGTCGGGCAGCGTTGCGGTGAGCCGCTCGACGGCGGTAGCGATCGCCATCGGCGTGCCGGGCGTGAACGTCGAGACCCATTCGCCGTCGAACGCCTTCGCTGGATGGACGAGCACCCTGCCCTCACGGGTGTCGACGACGCTGACGCCGACATCGGTGCTCACGCGGTGGCCGTCGCGGTGGTTGCCGGCCACGATCTCCACATAGCTGCGGTCGGTCGCATAGGCCGCTTCGACGACTGAGCGTGCGCTCGGCGGGATGCCGAGGAACTCGATCACGTCGTCCAGCGTCGCGCCGTTGCGCAGCTGTTCATCGGCGCGCGCGCCGATGCGCGCGGGTATTGCGAACTCGTCGAACCTGGCCGGCGGGCGCCCCGACAGGCCCGCGGTCAGGATGGGAACCAACGCCTGCGGATGGTCCACCTCCAACGCGCTGAGCGTCACGAGGCCGCCGCCGCGCAGCGCGACGACGGTGTCGTCGTCGCGGCGCGCAACATGCCCGCGCAGCATCTTGCCCGAGCCACGCACGAACCGGAGTTCGAGCCACCGCCGGGGCCGGCATGTCGTCGTGACCCATTGCCGGACATGGGGTTCGACGGCACCGTCGGTCGTCATCACACCCATGCCGACAAGTTCGGCCGACAGCCTGGCCTCGAACTCCGCCCGCTCAGCGTGGTCGCTGTAGGGCGGGGTGATAGCCAGCACCCACGGGTAGTTGCCGGCCCCCGACGCGTCGGCGACGAACCAGGCCTGCTCCGCGGTCAGCTCGACTGCGTTAACTGCCACCGTCGGTTAGCCACCCCATTTGGCGCCTTCGGCCTGGTCCCGGGCGCTCATCGTCATGGTGTTCTGCTCGTGGGTGGCGGCCATCGCACGGTATGCGCGCACCAGTTCCTCGAGGGCGAGGTTCCACTGCGCCTGCCACGCCTGATAGGTCGTGCCGGTGTCGCCCTGCCAGGCCCCGGCCAAAGCCGCCTGCTCGCTGGCGATGTCGGCGCCGACGGCATGCAGTGCGCCCGAATATCCGGCCATCTCACCCGAATGGGCCAGCATCGCCGGGTAGTTGTACATGATCTGAGACATCAGGTTCTCCCTTGTGGGTCTAGGTCAGTTCGAAGTTCAGATACCGGTGTACGTGCTGGCCGCCGCGGCGTCCTGCGCCACGTAGGTGCCCGCCGCATCGCCCAGGTTGGCCTGCGCGATGTCCAGCAGCATGTTGACCTTCGCGGAGACCTCGAGGAAGCGCGCGTGCGCTGCCTGGAAGGCCGCGGAGGACTCGCCCATGTGGAATGCCTGTGCCGACTGCGCTGCCTGCTCGGCCTGCGCCATGGTGCTGCGCATGAGCGCGGCCTTCGCCGAGAACGCGGCCTCGGATGACACGAGCTGCGGGATGTGAGCGTCCAGGAGGCTCATGGATGTTCCTTTCGGATTGTGATTCGGCGGAATGGGTTTCGGTCAGTTCTGTTCAGTCGTTTTCTCCCCCCTTGTGATCCCAGTCGCTGGGCAACATGGGTTCGGTGGGTCCGCCACCGAAGGAGTCACCGGCGAGTTCGGTCAGCCCACTCGCCTCCTCGGCTTCCGACTTGGTCGCAGCGCCGGTGAAACCCACTGCGCCCGCACCCTTTTCCGATGCGGCAACATGCGGACGCCGGACCGTTTCGCGCGGCGGGGCCGCGTCCTCGGGCTCGTCGGGTTCGTAATCCATGTAGGCGTCGGCGTACTGGCGTTGGTGGATCGGCTGCGGCCGCTTGCGGCGGGCCTTGCGTTTGGCAAGCGACGACGCGGCGGCAGCGGCGGCGGCGGACGCCGCGATGTCCGATGCGGGCGCCTTCAAGCCGGTGCCCTCGCGGAACGTCGGCGAGACACCTTCTTCGGAATCCGGGCCGGCAACCGCATACGGCACCACCGGAGCCGCAGCCGCAGCTGGGGCGGCACCCGCAGGCGCCGCACCGGCGGCCACCGACGCCGCGGGAGCGGCCGGAGCCGCCGGAACCGTCGGCGCCACGGTGGCGACCGGCGGAAGCGATTCCGCTCGCGGCTCGGCGACGGGCCGGATGGGTGCAGGCGCGGGGGCGGGCGCAGGCTCGGGTGCGGCGGCCGGAACCGGCTCCGGGGTCTGCGACTGGACGATCAGGCCGATCAACAGCGGCAGCCAGATCGGAGCGCTGAAAATCAACGACCATGTGGTCCATCCGAGCGGCTGCGTGATCGCCTGGTAGAGCACGAACAACAGGATCAGTCCCGACGACGGGTTGAAGAGCCACCCGAAGAAGCCGTTCAGGAAGTCGCTGAGGACATCCAGGACGTTGCCGAAGAATTGACGCGCGAAGTTCAGGATCGATTCGAAGAAGTCCTCGAAGAACCTCATGATCTCGCGCAGCAGATCGGCGATGGAGTCGGCAATGTTCCGTGCCCCGCCGGAGTCGGCGGCAGTGGCCGCCGCCCCGGCCTGCATGACGTCGGCCGCGGCGGCTCCCGCCTCGCCCACGCCCGGCGCCAGCAGCAGAGGCGCGGGAGGAGTGACCGGCGTGGCCGCCACCGCGGCACCTGACACCGCCTGATAAGTGCCCATTGTCGTCGCGGCCTGGATCCACATCCGGACGTAGTCAGCCTCGTTCAACGCGATTGGAATCGTGTTGATGCCCAGGAAGTTCGTGGCGAGCAGTACGGCGTGGGTGGATTTGTTGAGCGCCAGCTCGGCCATCGTCGGCATCGTCGCCACCGCGGTGGTGTACGCCGCAGCCGCGGTCCCGTGCTGCGCAGCGGCGGCCGCGCTGTTCGCGCTGGCCTGTGCCAGCCAGGCGAGGTACGGCGTATGCGCGGCCGCATACTGGGCGGCGCTCGGCCCTTCCCACGCGCCGCTCTGCACCGAGCCGAGGACAGCGGTCAACTCGGCTGCCGCAGAGGAGTATTCAGCTGCCAACGCCTGCCACGCACCCGCCGCTGCCAGCAGTGAACCGGGACCGGGTCCGCTGCTCAGCATGGTTGAGTGGACCTCCGGGGGGAGGGCCATCCAGATGGGAGCTGTCACGGTCAGCCTCCGGCGACCAGGTAGCTCGCAGCGGCGGCAGCGTCACCGGTGGCATAGCTGATACCGGACTGGCCGACGCCGACACCGGAGCGGCCTAGTTCCTCCACCCCGAGGGCGGCCATCGAATTGTGCTGTGCTCCATGGGCGCTCAAGCTGACGGCGGTCTGGATCGACACCGCGTCGACGGCGGGCGGAATCACGGCGGTGACCGCGGGCGCGGCGGCGGCGTGAGCCGCTGCCAACCGGGCCGTCAACGCCTCGACGGCGGACGCCGCCGCGGCGAGGCCTTCGGGAACGACGCGAAGAGTCATCAGTTGAACTCCCTTCCACTGTTGCCGTTGTTTCCTGTGCGTCCTGCCACCGCGTCTGCGAACGGGTTGACCAGTTGCAGGAACGTGGGGGCATCGCCATCGTCCAGCAGCATCGCCCGGCCCGCGGGCAGACGCCGGAACCGATGTCCACGGATTTTTCCGCTGTCCTGCGGGTTGCCCGACAGCATCAGGATCGCCGACTGCAGCTCGTTGAGCCTGCGCAGCAGGGGTGCTGTCATCAGGGCGTGTGCCGAACCGGTGGCCCGTGCGGTCACGATGACGCGAAGGCCCAGCTCACTTGCCTGCGACAGCAATCCGATGATGCCGGTCCACGGCCGCTGCCCGACGAACGGCCCGCTGACCGCGGGCGCATCCGGGATCTGGTCGACGTCGTCGATGATCAGGTAGTGGGTGTGGGCGTCCTCGCCGGACTGGTACCTCCACCTGCTCAGCTCCTGCGGTGACAGGCCGGCAGGCGGTCGGCGCTTCTCCAGCAGGGCGGTGAGCCCGAGCATCGCCGGAGTGATCCGGTCGATGTTCGGGGTGTACTCGTTGTCCGGGAACAGCGGCTCGTCGACCAGATGCAGACGCCGGTCGATCACCGTGAACGCGACGCGGTCCGGGGTGGAGTTCTCCCGGATGGTGCGAATCACGTGACGCAGCAGCGTTGTCTTGCCCGACTTGGCGTCGCCGAACACCATCAACAGCGGGTTCTGGTCGAACGCCATCGCCACGGACGCGAGATCCTCCTCGCGCTGGCCGATGACCACCTGTTCCGGAGCCGGATACAGCGGGGCCACGACGCCGGGCGCGAGATCGTGCGGCAACAACCGCACCGGCGGCGCAGTGACACCCCGATGGCGGGCGTTGATCACCCTGATGTCGCGCAGCGCCGGCTCGGCGAACAGGAAGTGCTCGGCGGCCATGGTCAGGCCGCGGCCGGGCTGCTCGGCGGGCACCGCTTCGGCGGGCCGGCGCAGCGCACCGGTGACCCGCACATTGCTGTCGCGCGGATCCGACAGCTTCAGTTCGAGGCGCAGGCCCAGACCGTCGCGCATGGCCAACGGAACCTCGAGCCAGTTCGGTGTCGTGATGACGACGTGGATGCCGTAGGACATACCGGTGTTCACCAGCTCGGTGACCTTCGACAGCAACGGGTTCCGGGTGTTGAAGGTGTCGGTGTTGTCCCGACTGAACGCGTAGAGGTTGTCGATGACCAGAAAGACCTCGCCGTACTCGTCGCGCTGGCCGTTACCCGAGTGTCCCCGCGCCTGGCGGGCACGCAGCAACTGCTCGAGCTCACCGAAGGTGCGCCGGATGCGTTCGGGCTCCAGCGGAGAGGCGACGCTGCCGACGTGGGCCAGGTCTTCGAGCGACCGCAGCTGACCGCCGCCGTAGTCCAGGCAGTAGAACGTCACATCGCGCGGCGAGTGCAGGGCCGCCGCCGACAGCATGAAGGTCTGCAGCGCCGTGGTCTTGCCCGACTTCGGTCCACCGTGGATCAGCAGGTTGGCACCGGCGGACCTGGCGTCGAAGATCAACGGATCGCGCCGCATCGAGAACGGGCGGTCGATCTCGCCGAGCGGCCAACGCCATTCGCGCTCGGCTACGTCCGCGCGGGCGAGCAGTTCGTCGAGCGGAATGGGCTCGTCCAGCGGAGGCAGCCACAGCGGAGGCGCCTTGGGACCGTAGTGGGCCAGCTGATCGCCGATGGTGGCGACGAGTTTGCGCGGCGGACGCTCCTCGTGAGCAGCGGGATCGGACACGACGACCGTGTCGGCAGGCGCTTCGACGTGACCGGCGGTGAACGGCTGCGGCACCGGAACCGACTGCACCACAACGGACCTCTCCACCCGCGGGGGATCGTAGATGCCGTCGACGTAGGTGCTGCGGAACTTGACCGGCATCGCGCCCGGCGCAGGGACCAGGAATCCCTCGCCCTTGTGCTCGGGGCCGGCCTCGATGTGAAACGCGTCCTCCACACCGATGACCTGGCGGCTGATGGCCGGGCTGGCGACCTTGAGCCCGATGCGGTACGACGTGTTCTTGTCGATGTCCTTGATCCGGCCGACATCCAGCGTTTGAGACGCGAACAGGATGTGGATGCGGAACGAACGGCCCTTGCGCGCAACATAGTCGAACAGGTCGGCGTACTCGGGATGGTCGGAGAGCATCAGCGAGAACTCGTCGGCGACGACCAGAAGCGTGGGCATCGGCGGCAGGTCGTGACCGGCTGCGATCGCCGCCTCGTACTCGAGCACCGAGTTGAACGCACTGCCCTGCACCCGGCGGCCTGCCTCCATCAACAGTTGCTCGCGCCGTGCCACCTCGCCGCGCAGCGTGTCGGCGAACCGGTCGGCGAGCGAACGCTTCTCGGCCATGTTCGAGATAACCGCGACCACCTGCGGGAAGTCCCGGAAGATGTCGGCGCCGGCCTCACCCTTGAAGTCGGCGTAGATCACGATCAGCCGATCGGCGGAGTGGGTCGTCAACAGCGACAACAGGATCGACATCAGCGTCTGCGACTTACCCGAGCCGGTCATGCCGATCATCAGGCCATGGGGTCCCATCCCGCCTTCGGCCTCGTCTTTGAGGTCGAAGATCAGCGGCTCACCGGTGGCGGTGACGCCAATGGGCACCCGCAATTCGTCGGCGCGCGCCCGCGGCGCCCACAGGCTCGCCACGTCCAGCGCCGCGGCGTCCGGGATGCCGAGCAGCGTGGAGAAGGTCGCCACCCCTGTTCTGCCGGTGCGCGCCTGGCTCGGGTTCGAATCCCACTTCGACAACCGGCGGGCGATGTGACGCGCGGTCGCGACGTCGAGTTGATCGGCGGCGTCGACGTACGGCTGCCATCCTCCGGTCTGCCAGCGCTGCAGTTTGCCGTCGGTCAGCTGCAGGATCGGCCGTTCCGGGTCGGGGTACTGCTCGCGGTGCGGCGGCTCGGCGACGCGCTGCACCACCGTCACGCCGGCCAGCCCACCGCGCGGGACCAGCGCCGCGGCCTCCACGTCGGGATCGTCGATGACGATGAGCAGGTGCTTGACCTCGTCGACGTCGTCGCTGCCGAACGGTGAGCGATCGTCGAGCGCCGTGGCGAGCTGCGAGCGCAGTTCAACGATGTCGGACGACAGGTAGCGGGCAGGGCCGGCGCCGTCAACCGCGCCGGGAATGTCGTTGTGCGGCAGCCACTTCAGCCATGACCAGTCGTCGCTCTCGATGTCCGGAGCGAGCAGTGCGACGCCGAGTACGGCGGGGTCGTGCCAGGTGACGGCCTGGGCGATCCAAGCGCGTAGCGCGCCGCGGACCTCGTCGGGCTCGCCGAGGACCGTGATGCGCGAGACCTTGCCTAGGTCAATACCGGTCGGCGCGGCCCGCACCGTCCGCTGCACGTCGAGGAGGGCGCGTAACGCGCTGTGCGACACCGGTTCCAGGTCGACCTCGTCGGCGCTGTCCTTCACCCGCAGTGAGGCGTTCAGCGGGGCGTCGTGAAGCCCGGTGCGCACCACCAGGAAGTCGGGGTCGTGCGGATCGCGCTCCCACTGCCTGCGGGTGCCGGGCACGTCGATGAGCAGGCCCGGATCCGGATGCGACCACTCCAGCGCCGTACGTTGCTCGGCAGCATGGGCGCGCACGTTGTCGCGGACCACCGACAGGTAGCGCAGATAGTCGGCCCGCTCGGCGTCGACCTCCTCGGTGCGCATCTTGTTGTCGGTGCCGCGGTAGAGCGCGGTCGCGGCCAGCAGCAGGACGAACGGGAAGAACAGCGTCGTCGGCGAGATCAGCCGCATTCCGGTGGCGAACAGCGCCACGATCATGCCGACGATCAGGATGACGATCAGGAAGGGCAGCACCCGCCGCAGCAGCGACGGCGGAATCACCCGCGGCAGCTCGGGCGGCGGTTCGATCGTGATGGTGCCTTTGCGCGTCGTCGGCACCGGGATGCGGCGACGCGCCTGGAATATGAGCCGACTCATGACGGCGTCTCCCTCACGACAGCGGGGCGGGGGTCGGCGGCCAGCGCGTCGTGGGCCAGCAACGCATCGCCTCGCGACAGCGTCGGGCCGGGCGCGAACTGGCTCAGCATCGACCATGGAATCGGTAGGGCAGGCGGGGTGAGGCCCAGTGCAGCGATGGCGTTCTCGTCACCGTCGGTGTCGAGGCCGTAGCGGACCCCGACATCGCTGAGCCAGAAGGTTGCGCCGCCAACGGGTGACGTCGACGCGCCCCCGCCGTCCTGCCCGACAGTCTGGACCAGGTAGCCGCGCCCGGGATTCAGCACCACCTGGTTCGCGGTCGTTCCCGAGCCCGCTCCGACCAGCGGCACGGGACGCAGCTGATCGGAGACCGGCAACGTGACACCGGAACGCAGGTTCAGTGTCGCGCTCGTGGCATCGGCGGAGCGCTTCCACTGCGCGCATGTCAACGGCGCGTCGGTGGCGTCGACGAGCGAAATCGGTTCGGCGGGATAGGCATCGGTGTCGATGACGTCCGCGACGGGCAGACGCGCGATGTCGTCGGCGCCCAACCGCGGCGGCTGGTCGAGTCCGTACGAGTTCGCATTACGCATGATTGCGGCGATGACCGGTGAAATCGGTTGCAGCCCTTCGCCGAGCACCGCGTAGTGACGCAGGGTGTTGTCGGTGGCGTAGGCCGTGACCACCGCACCGACCGGCGCGGGCACCGGCAACGGGTACCGCGGCGGTTCACCGGCGCCAGGGACGACCGGCGGAATCAACGCGGGAGCTTCGGGCACCGCGTTGAACAAGCCGGGTGCGACGGGCCGCGTGTCGGTGCCTGCGGTACCCAGCCCCAGTGCACTGGTGACCGCGCGGTCGTTCATGTCGATCGCGCTTCGGCGCCCGTTCCACAGCAGCCAGGTGCCCGCCTTGGGACCGCTCGGAGTGGAGACCAGGATCGCCTTGTCGTCGGACAGCTGTTTCGCGCGCTCCCCGCCGTCGGTCAGCGGGCCCGCGATCATCGTGACACCGACGGCCGGTCCCGAAACTCCGTCGCACACCGTCCAATCGGCGTCACTGGTGGTGTTCTGCACCATGCGTTCGGGGGCACCGGGGATACCGATCAGATTGCCGCGGGGGAACTGGTCGATCTCGCTGGTCTTGACCTGCGAGGGGTTGTCCGGCCGGCCTGCGATCAGGCGCGCGGACGTCAGGTTGAGCACCGGGTGCAGCTGCTCGCCGAGGCGAACGTAGAGGGCCGAGGTGGTGCGATCGGCAAGGATCGCGTCGTTGCCCGCGACGCCGCCGGGCCGGATAAGCGAGAACACGAAACACCCAGCCATGACGGTGATCAGCACCAGCGCGCCGACGAGCACCGAACGGGCTTGGGTACGAAGCGGGTCAACGAGCATGCGGGTGTCGTGTAGCGCGACACCGGATGCGATGCGCCGCATGATGAATCGCCATCCGGTCACCTGATGACGGGTGACGAACCCGCGGCGGTACACGACCCGGTCGGGGTTCTCGTTGTCCGGAGTGCGCGAGGCAAACGCCCGGCGATCCGAATTATCCGGAGTGCTCATTCGGGCACCGTCAAACCGAGGCCACGCAGCAGCGGAATGGCGGATTTGGTGACGTCTTCATCGGTAATGGTCATCAGCTCGTCATCTGTGAAGTCGTGGGCTTCGGCGGTGGAACCGCCAGTCGACGGGAGGTGATCGAGTCGGTACTCGCGCTCCTCCTCGGAACGTTCGACCAGGTTGCGGACGAAACGGCCGTTGCCGGCGATGTCGAGGTTGCGCCTCTCCACACCGGTGGCGTCCGGCGTCGTCGCCGCCGCCAACTGCCCGAACAGCGTTTCCATGTGGGCGAGCGCCGCCGGTTCGAAGACGCTGTCGCGCTTCTCGGCCATGCGCACCGCGATCTCGACGAGTTCATGCGGTGTGTACGAGGGGAATTCGATGCTGCGGGTGAAGCGGGACCGCAGGCCCTCGTTGGTGTCGAGGAACGCGTCGAGATCCTTGCGGTAACCGGCGACGATGACGACCAACCGCTCGCGGTCGTTTTCCATGCGCGCCAGCAGCGTATCGATCGCCACCAGGCCGAAGTCGTTCTTGGCGCCGGTCGACACCAGCGCGTAGGCCTCGTCGAGGAACAACACACCGTCGAGCGCGCTGTCGATGATCGCGTTGGTCTTGGCCTCGGTTTCACCGATGTGCTGGCCGATCAGGTCGGCTCGGTGTACCTCGCGGACGGTCTCCTTCTTGAGAATGCCCAGACCGCAATAGATTTTGGCTACGACACGCGCGATGGTCGTCTTACCGGTACCGGGAGGGCCCGCGAACACCAGGTGGTTGGTGCGCTGCGCCACGGCCAGGCCACGCTCCTGGCGGCGGATCGCCATGGCGACCGAACTCTTCAGCCGCGCAACCTGGTACTTGACCTCTTCTAAGCCGATGAACTCGGCGAGCTCGGCCTCGGCCTCGAGCAGCAGGTGCGCCTTGCGCTCCTTGGCGCCGGGGTCGACGAACTCGGACTCGCTCGGCTCGGTGGCGGGATCCCACGGATCGGAGCGGCCCTCGATGCGCGCGGCCGTGGTCGTCAGGATGCCGTAGGAGGTGTCGGACAGCGCGATCTCGACCTGCTCGTTTTCCGGGTTCGCGGCGTAGAGTTCGGCGAGCACGTCGGCGGCGTCGAGCTCCTCGCCCTGCGCGCGTAGGCAGAGCGCCTTGACGAGCGTGCCGTCCACCGTGGCGACATCGACTGGGCCGGAAGGGTCCTCGAGGTATGACAGCGCGGGTGCGTACATGCCCAGGCGGGCGAGCGACGTGCCGAGCGCGACGCGTGCCGCGTGTGCGTAGGTCTCGTCCAGCCGCGTGTCGTTGACGATCGGAGTGATCAGCCGGACCACATCCGACCAGCGCTCGGCGCGGTAGTACATCGCGATCCGCACCCACCGCGCGTCCAGCCAGCTGGGGCGTCGGGTGATCAACGGCTCGACGAGTTCGTCGGCGCCTAGGTAGTCACCGGCATCGCACAGCGTGACGGCGTAGGCCAGTTGGAAGTCATCGGGTGTCGACGCCGAGAACTTGAGGTAGAGCCCGGTGTCGTAAGTGAAGGCCAAGTCGCCTTCGGCGAGCTGTACGTGGCGCTGCAGCACACCGGCCGTGGCAACCGTCTGCCAGATGGCCTCGAGCACCCGGGCGCTGGTGTCCCCCGCCGCGGCCAGACCCGTCCACGCATCGCACTGTTCGCGAGCGATACGGGTGAGTTCGGTGAAACCGGACCGGGCCGCGACCGGATCCGGCGGGCGTCGACGGTCGTGCACCGACAGCCCGAGGGCTCGGCAACACGTGGCGAACCGACTCACCACGTCGTGATCGACGCGCGAAGTCGCAGCAAAATCGGTCTGTAGCGGCACGCGCCGTGATCTCCCCGTAGTGATGGCAGGCTAACTTTCCGCCCGAAGTTAGCATTGACTAAGCTAACTTGTACAGACGCACGTGGCCCGCTCAGCGGGTGAACAAGCTCACGCCTTGACGGCGCTCACCAGGCTTATAGTCCCAGTCATCGTCGCGGCCTCCGACCCCTCCTCGGGCACCGGCCGGCCGTTCTCAGACAACCAGTCCTCGAGGCGTGTGGCCTCGGCACGCCACCCGCGGGCACCGAACCACTGCGCGGCGGGTTCATGCTGTTCGTTGTAGACAAGGGTGAAGAAGGTGTCCTCCTCTCCGGCGGACCGCTCCTCTTCCCTTTTGGCCTCGAAGGCCTCCGCGTCCATCGGCGCTGCCTCCTCCACCGCGGCGTGACTGCCGGCCGCGGCCAGCGAGTCGATCCCGGTGAACAGGTCGCGTTGCGCGCCGGCCGGCAGATAGATCAGAAGGCCCTCGGCGATCCAGGCCGATGGCTCGTCGGGGTCGAACCCTTCGTCACGCAGCGCTTGGGGCCAGTCGTCACGCAGATCGACCGGGACCTCACGGCGTTCGGCCCGCGGGGTGTGCGCGTCGAGGACCTGCCGTTTGAACTCGAGCACCCGCGGCTGGTCCAACTCGAACACCACGGTGCCGTCGGCCCAGTCCAGGCGGTACGCGCGCGAATCCAAGCCCGCGGCCAGCAGCACAATCTGCCGGACTCCCGCGTCGGCGGCGGCGCGGAAGTAGCCGTCGAAGTACTTGGTGCGGACGGCCTGGAAGTCCACGAACGCCGCGCCGAAATCGTCGGTGGTGAGCTGGTGTCCGGGCGCTCGGCCGTCGAGCAGGTCCGCCCACTCACCACCCACCGCGCGGCAGAACGTCTCGGCGAAGGGGTCGACAGCGATCGGGTGCGGCTTCTGTGCCTCCAGCGCCCGGGCTGCGGCGACAAATAACGCGGTGGAGCCCACGCTGGTGGTGATGTCCCAGGTGTCGTTGTCGTTCCGCATATGCATCTTTGTACCCCGACAATCTGACAGCGCTCTGTCAGGCCAAGTGCCACCCATATCGGTGGCCTCAAGTGTGCAGTCAGATCGGAGATAGGCGGGCTGGCGCCGAACCGACTACACCAGCGGCCGGCCCGTGCGCACCCGCCAGTCCAGGTCTTTGAGCAGCACGTTGAACGGGAACTGCCGGACGAACCGCGGCATCACATTGTTGATGCGGCCCAGCATGGCCATCACCCGGTTGAACCGGCGCTGTTTCTTCGCGTCCCACGGCAGTCGCATCTCGTCGCGGAAGCGCTGAGGCAGGAAGCCGGTCGTGATGAAGAGGCTGAACGCATCGGTGCGCTTCTGCAGCCATACCGGAGCCTTGAGCTCGCCGAGCCGGCCCGCGGCGATGGGCCACAGGTACTCGCGCACCGCGTCGTCGATGTGGACCTTATCCAGCGACTCCTGCCAGTACTCGTCGAAGGCCTTGCGATCGGCCGGCCACATCTCCGCGGGAACCTGCAGCGTGGTGCCCAGCGCCGCACCGTCGCGGTAGTGGCGGTCGGCCGATTCGTCATCCATCTCGCCGACGAAGACCCGGTACACGTCGACGAAGCCCTTATACAGGCAGGCTGCCACCCACAACTGCAGATCTTTGTTGAACGCGTTGTACTCGACGGGGCTGTCCGGCAGCGAGTACACCTCGGCGTGCGACCGGTTGACCGCACGCCGGTAAGTGGCCTTCTGCTCATCGGTGCCCGCGAGTGCGACCGCAAGGTAGGTGAACGTCGTCCGCGCCCGCTTGATCGGGTGCCGATCCGCGCGGCCACTCTCGACGCGGCTGTCTTTGACGCCGTATCCGACGCCCGGCCGCGAGAGTTCCATGATCACGTTGGCCGGACCCGACAGCAGGCCGATCCCGAGCATGGCGTCCCCTGGCGCGACGTTGCGACGCAGCTTGCGCCCGGGCAGTGGCGCGTCGTTGACCGGTCTTCCGACGTGGTCGATCGGTTGGGAAACCATCGGGGACCCCTATCGTGAATGTGAGAACACGTGTTTCCTGATATTGCCTCCGCTCGGTGCCGGGTGTCAAGATGGCGGTCATGGCACAGGTACGGCCCTATCGGGGCGTCGCCGCGGTCCAGCGCCTCGCGCAGCGCCGGCTGCGCCTGCTCGACGCCGGACTCGAGCTGCTCGGCGCGGGTGCCGACGATCTCGCCGAGTTGACAGTGCGGGCGATCTGCGCCAAGGCCGGCCTGGGTGTCCGCTACTTCTACGAGACGTTCCACGACAAGGACGACTTCGCCGCCCAGGTCTACGACTGGGTGATCGCCGATATCGCGGCGACGACCCAGGCGGCCGTTGCGGCCGCGCCGCCCCGCGAGCAGCCGCGCGCGGCCATGGCGAACATCGTGCACACCATCGCCGCAGATCTGCGCGTGGGTCGCCTGGTGTTCAGCGTTGAATTGTCGAACACGGTGATCATGCGCAAACGCGTCGAGTCCACAGCCCTGTTCGCACAGTTGCTGCTGCAGCACGCGGGCGCGGTCGGCCCGTACGAGAACGAACTCGACGAAGCGACGGCGCATTTCGCGGTCGGCGGGGTGGGCCAGACGATCAGCATGTGGCTGGCGGGGCGCCTAGATCTGGACGCCGACCAACTCATCGACCGGCTCGCGGCGAACATCAACGCGATCTCAGGTGTGCCGACGGACGACGCCTGACCAGCTCAGGCGGTCACCCTCGGGCGCCGGTCCGCGGCGGTCCTCGGCGTGGCCTTCGCGTCACTCTCGCCGAACTCTTTGGTCCAGCAGGCGAATTCGAGCGTAATGCCGTCCGGGTCGAGGAAGTAGAACGACCTGACGTAAACGCCGGGATGCACCGTCGGCGAAACCTGGGCCTCGCTGTCGTCATGATTGAGCACCGGACCGACCCGCACGCCCTTGGTCTTGAGCCGCTGCCGATATTCGTCGAATTTCTCGGCGGGTACGTGAAATGCCAGATGGTTCATCGTGCTGACGGCGCTGACGATGTCCCCGATCCCCGGAATGGCCTCGGGCGAGGAGACGCCGGGAACCCGGTCCGGCGCGTCGGCGAACCAGAAGAATGCGACACAGTCGCCGTTACCGGCGTCGAAGAAGAAGTGCTGCCCCATGCCTCCCGGCAGATCGAGCGACTTGATCAACGGCATACCGAGGACGTTGCTGTAGAAGTCGACGGTTTTCGCCATATCCGAGCACACCAGCGCGACATGGTTGATGCCGCCGAGTTCGAACTCGGTGTTGGGATTGTCGGGCCTGATCACTGGGCGCCTCCTAGCGCGAATCTCTGGCCAGAAACGCAAATCGAATTTAGCATCAGGGGCAATCACGAGCAATGACGAACGGACCAGCACCGTTATGACGATCGTTCCGCGCGTCCCACCGCCGGTCAGACCGATCATCAAGATCGTTGAACAGCCTGTAGCCCTTGCTTTTTGGCTCGGCAGAAGGCAACCCGGATGACCAAAACGCCATCGAGCAACGCAACGCCGGGTGTTATCCGTGAGTTCGTCGGCCTCGATTCCCCGACCGCCCGGCGGGCAGGTGCGGGTGGGCATCCGTGCCAGGGCCTCTATCACCGCGGGGTGGGCCGCAAACCGAAGGTCGCGATGATCGCCACGCACTACCAGATCGATTTCTCCGAGCACTATCTCGCCGACTACATGGCCACCCGCGGCATCGGTTTCCTGGGCTGGAACACCCGTTATCGCGGGTTCGAGAGCAGCTTCCTGCTCGACCATGCGCTCGTGGACATCGGCGTCGGCGTGCGATGGCTGCGCGAGGTCCAAGGCGTGGAAACCATTGTGCTGCTCGGAAATTCCGGGGGTGGATCGTTGATGGCGGCCTACCAGGCACAGGCCGTCGACCCACATGTGACACCGCTTCCGGGAATGCGTCCCGCAACGGGCCTGACCGACCTGCCTGCCGCCGACGGGTACGTCTCGACCGCGGCGCATCCCGGCCGCCCCGACGTGCTCACCGCCTGGATGGACGCGGCGGTCATCGACGAAACCGACGCGGTCGCAAGCGATCCCAACCTTGATCTCTTCGATGAGAATAACGGTCCGCCATTTTCGGCTGAGTTCGTCGAGCGGTACCGTGCCGCCCAGATAGCACGAAACGACGCGATCACGGACTGGGCCGAGGCCGAACTCGAGCATGTCCGGGCGGCCGGTTTCTCCGACCGCCCGTTCACAGTGCTGCGGACGTGGGCGGACCCGCGCATGGTCGATCCCGCCCTGGAGCCGACGAAGCGACCCGCGAACATGTGTTATGCCGGAGTGCCGATGCAGGCCAACAGATCTGCACGCGGTATCGCCGCGGCCTGCACATTGCGCAACTGGATCGGGATGTGGAGCCTCCGACACGCCCAAACTCGCGCCGAACCGCACCTCAACCGGATCACGTGCCCGGCTCTGGTGATCAACGCCGACCAGGACACCGGCGTGTTCCCGTCGGATGCCCAGCGCATCTTCGACGCGCTTGCCGGCTCAGACAAGATGCAGTCCTCGATCGACACCGACCATTACTTCACCACTCCCGGTGCGCGCAGCGAACAAGCCGATACCATCGCCAAGTGGATCGCGAAGCGGTGGCGTTAGACGCCGACCCGCCGCGCGAACGCTCGCCGCTGAGGGTCCTCGCTCACTTCACTCCCGGTTCGAAGGCAATCGATTTCGTTGCACCGCAGTCTGATTGGCTCGATATCCGCTATTGCGCCGAGGACGACGACACCGCCTTCTACCGGGAGCTTCCCGATGCCGAGGTGATCTGGCATGTGCTTCGGCCGATTTCGGGAGACGATCTCGCCCAAGCGCGACGCTGCCTGCTGGTGCACAAGATGGGCGCCGGAGTCAACACCATCGACGTGGACGCCGCGACCGCCAAAGGCATCGCGGTCGCCAACATGCCGGGGGCCAACGCACCGTCGGTAGCCGAGGGAGCCGTGTTGCTGATGCTGGCCGTCCTGCGCAGGGTGACCGAACTCGACCGCGCCACCCGGGAGGGAAGGGGCTGGCCGTCGGACCCGAGCCTGGGCGAAACCGTGCGCGACATCGGCGGCTGCACCGTCGGTTTGGTCGGTTACGGCAACATCGCCACCCGGGTCGAGAGAATCGTTGGGGCGATGGATGCCGAGGTTCTGCACACCAGCACGCGCGACGACGGCCATCGGAGCTGGCGTGCGCTACCCGACCTGCTGGCCGCCAGCGACATCGTCTCGCTGCATCTTCCGCTGACCGACGCGACAGCGGGCATGATCGACCGCGCAGCGCTGGACCGGATGAAGCCCGGCGCCGTCCTGGTCAACACCAGCCGCGGGCCCATCGTCGACGAACCCGCCCTCGTCGACGCGCTGCGGTCTGGAAACTTGGCCGGGGCGGGCCTCGACGTCTTCGCCACCGAGCCCGTAGAGACCGACAACCCGCTGCTCGGGCTCGACAACGTCGTGCTCACCCCGCACGTCACCTGGTACACCGCCGACACGATGCGCAGGTATCTGGAACACGGTCTGGACAACTGCCGGCGGCTGTGGGACGGCCGTGAACTGGCCGACGTCGTGAACGGTATCGTGTCTCCCAACCGACCGGTTAATAGGGACGGTCCGTCACAGTGAGGTGCAGGTATGCCCATCGCCATCAATCCTGAGCACAGCGACCTGGCCGACTCGGTGCGGTCCTTCGTCGCTCGGGTGGCGCCCTCCGAGGTGCTCCACGAAGCGCTGGAGACGCCGATTCCCAATCCGCCGCCCTACTGGAAGGGCGCGGCCGATCAAGGTCTGCAAGGTGTGCACCTGTCCGAAGACGTTGGCGGGCAGGGCTTCGGGATACTCGAGTTGGCCATCGTCGCCGCCGAGTTCGGCTACGGCGCGGTGCCGGGGCCGTTCGTTCCGTCGGCCATCGCCAGTGCGCTGATCGCCGCACACGACCCCAACGCCCCACAATTGGGCGATCTGGCCTCTGGCGCGACGATCGCGACCTACGCCATCGACTCGAGCCTGACCGCCACCCGCCACGGCGAAGGTGATGCCGCCGGTCTGGTCATCCGCGGCGAGGTCCGTGCGGTGCCCGGCGCCGCAGAGGCGTCGCTGCTGGTGCTGCCGGTCGCCATCGAGAGCGGCGAGGAGTGGGTGATCCTCGACGCCGACCAACTGGAGATCGAACCCGTCAAGAGCCTCGATCCGCTACGCCCGTTGGCACACGTGCGGGCGAACGCCATCGAAGTGAGCGACGACCGGGTGCTGAGCAACCTGAGCCGGCCGTTGGCGCGGGCGCTGATCTCGACGCTGCTGTCGGCGGAGTGCATCGGCGTGGCGCGGTGGGCCACCGACACCGCCGCGGCGTACGCCAAGATTCGCGAACAGTTCGGCAGGCCCATCGGGCAGTTTCAGGCCATCAAACACAAGTGCGCTTCGATGATCGCCGACACCGAGCGGGCCACCGCCGCCGTCTGGGATGCGGCCCGCGCCATCGACGAGTTCACTGCGCACGTGCGCAGCGGAGAAGACCCCGAAACCGGTTCTGCGGAAATCGCGTTCGAGTTCGCCGCTGCCGTGGCGGCCACCCTGGCGCCCGAGGCCGCCCAGCACTGCGCTCAGGACTGCATCCAGGTGCACGGCGGCATCGGGTTCACCTGGGAGCACGACACCAACGTGTACTACCGGCGCGCACTGGTGCTTGCGGCCGGTTTCGGCAGGCACGCCGACTACCCGCAGCAGGTCGTCGACGTCGCGACCAGCACGGGGATGCGCAAACTGAACATCGATCTCGATCCCGAGACCGAGAAGCTGCGTGACGAGATCCGCGCGGAAGTGGCTGCGCTGAAAGCCATTTCACGCGAAGAGCGCAACGTCGCGATCGCCGAGGGCGGTTGGGTGCAACCGCATCTGCCCAAGCCGTGGGGACGCGCGGCCGGCCCCGTCGAGCAGATCATCATCGCCCAGGAGTTCGACACCGGCCGGGTCAAGCGCCCGCAGATGGGCATCGCGGCCTGGATCATCCCCTCGATCGTCGCGTTCGGCACGGACGAACAGCAACAGCGTTTCCTGCCGCCCACCTTCCGCGGCGAAATGATCTGGTGTCAGCTGTTTTCCGAACCCGGTGCGGGTTCGGACCTGGCCAGCCTGACGACCAAGGCCACGAAGGTCGACGGCGGCTGGCGGATCACGGGGCAGAAGATCTGGACCACCGGTGCGCAGTACTCGCAGTGGGGCGCGCTGTTGGCGCGCACCGACCCGTCGGCGCCCAAGCACAACGGGATCACCTACTTCCTGCTCGACATGGCCAGTGAGGGCGTCGAGGTCAAGCCGCTTCGCGAGCTGACCGGCAACGCGATGTTCAACACGGTCTTCATCGACGACGTGTTCGTGCCCGACGAGATGGTGCTCGGTGAGGTGAACCGCGGCTGGGAGGTCAGCAGGAACACGCTGACCAACGAACGGGTTTCGATCGGCAGCAGTGAGCCGCCGTTCCTGGCCAGCCTGGCCGACTTCATCACGTTCCTCCAGGACGGGCAGTTCGACCAGATCGAGCAGAACCACGCGGGCAGGCTCATCGCCGAAGGGCATGCCGCCAAGGTGCTCAATATGCGCTCGACGCTGCTCACACTCGCCGGTGCCGATCCGATGCCGTCCGCGGCGATCTCCAAACTGCTGTCGATGAAAACCGGCCAGGGCTATGCGGAGTTCGCGGTGTCCTCGTTCGGCACCGACGGCGCGATCGGCGACCCGGAGCAAGAGCCCGGCCGGTGGGCGGAGTACCTGCTCGGCAGCAGGGCAACAACCATCTACGGCGGCACGACCGAAGTGCAGCTCAACATCATCGCCGAACGCCTGTTGGGACTGCCGCGCGATCCGTAAAAGCGCTTGCTGGAACGGCGTAGCCTGAGATCTGCGGTTGCGTCCAAGGGTTGGCGGTAGTGATGAGCGGTCTCGGTGTCCATATCGCCCGCGTCGTCGCCGGCACGGCGGCGATGACAGGGCTGTTTCTGACGCCGATGGTCCTTGCCGACGATCCGACGCCACGCGAACAGTCCGCGCCCTGCTATCCCGGCATCATCCCCGGGAACCCCTGGGTGAAGTCGTGCAACTTCGGGTCCCGACCGCCGCGAGTACGTGGTGGCCCGCCCGACCAGACGGCGGTGATCGCCTGCCGCGACATCCCCGGATGCCTGTCCGCGTTCGTCAACAATCCCTGATGAGCGTTTCAATGAACGTACCGACGGCAACATTTCTGTTATGACCGACGACGTCGAGAAACGCTGGGACCGGCCGAAAGCGTTCCGGGCCGCTGCCACCTACACCGCGGTGGTGGTCGCGGTGGCCGCCGTCGCCTTCGTCATCTACGCCCTTGTGTCGAAGACCTCGGTCGTCGCCGCTTCCACGGTGCCCACAATCCTCTTGGTCGGCGGTATCGGCGCATTCATCAAGACCTACCGCGAGTGGAAGGCGAAGGGCACCTGGGTCCAGTGGCAGGGTGCCGGATGGTTCCTGCTCCTGCTGATGCTGGTGTGCCTGTCGATTCCGGGCGCGGCCGCGATGGCCGATTAAGGCACGACCTGACTATTCCGACTGGTTGGCTTCTGCCTTCTCGTCGGCCTTCTCGTCCGACTGCTCGTCGGCCTTCTTCTCGCCGCCTCCGTCGGCCTTGGCTTTCCCGCCGCCTCCGTCGGCCTTGGCTTTCTCGCCGCCTCCGTCGGACTTCGCTTTCCCGCCGCCTCCGTCGACGTCCATCTCCCGGAGCTCACGCTTCAGGATCTTGCCCGTTGGATTGCGCGGCAACTCGTCGAGGAAGACGACCTCTCGCGGCACCTTGTAGCGCGCCAGGTGCTCGCGGACATAACCCTTGATGTCGTCCTCACCGATCGAGGCGCCGTCGGACTTGACGACGAACGCCCGCAGCCGGTGACCCCATTCCTTGTCCTCGACACCCACCGCGGTGGCCTCGACAACCTCCGGGTGTCCGCTGATCAGGTCCTCCACCTCGGCGGGGAACACGTTCTCGCCGCCGGACACGATCATCTCGTCGTCGCGGCCACTGACGTAGAGCAGACCGTTCTCGTCGAAATAGCCGACGTCACCCGACGACATCAGACCGTCGACGATCTGCTTGTGGCCGCCGCCGGTGTAGCCCTCAAACGGGAAGAAGTTGCCGACGAAGATCCGCCCGACCTCGCCCTGGGGCAGTTCGTTGCCGTCGTCGTCGAGGATCTTGACCTTCACGCCCTTCACCACCGGTCCGACGGTGGCCGGGTTCTTCTCAAGATCCTGCGGTCGCGCGATCGTGGCGAACGCGATCTCGGTCGACCCGTACAGGTTGTAGATCACGGGTCCGAGCATCTTGAGGCCGCGCTGCGCCATCTCCGCGCCCAGCTGCGACCCCGATACGAACACGATCCGCAGCGACGACAAGTCGGGCTTGCGATCCATGTCGTCAAGCGCATCGAGCATGCGCGACAACATCACCGGCACGACCACCACCGCGGTCACCTTGTGCTCCTCGATGTCCTCGAGAACCTTCTGAGCCTTGAACCGCCTGCGCAGCAACAGCGTCGTGCCCAACATCATCGAGATCGTCGCGTGCAGGAAACCCAACGCGTGGAACATCGGCGCCGGAAGCGCGGTGATCTCACCACCCTTGAACGGAACATGCGAGAGCACGCCGCCGATGGGAGCGAGGGTGGGCGGTGTACTTCTGTTGGCGCCCTTGGGTGTTCCCGTCGTCCCACTGGTCAGGATGATCACCGACGAATGCTTGGTCGCCTTGGGCGCCGCCTTACCGGAGTGTCGGGAGACGAAGTCCTCGAGCGTCTCGTCGGTGCTGTTCGACGGTTCGTCCTTATCGGGGTTCACGCCGAGCGCGCGCAGCTTGCCCAGCGGCGGATCCGCTTTGGACACGGCCTGGCAGTACTCGTCGTCGTAGATGATCAGCTTGGCGCCCTCACGTTCGGACACCTCCTTGACCTGGGGCCCGGAGAACTCGCTGTTGAGCAGGATGATCCGCGCACCGGTGCGGGCCGCGCCGTACAGCGCGACGAGGAACCACCGGTGGTTGCGGGCCAGGATCGCGACCCCGTCACCGCCCTTGACACCCTTCTCCAGCAGGCCGTTGGCCACTGAATGTGCTGCGTCGTCGAGTTCCTTGAACGTCATCTCGCCGAAGTCGTCGATGATCGCGGTGCGATCGGGGGTGCGGCGGGCGTTCAAGGCTGGGATCATCCCGAACTCGCCCCAACGCCGGATGTCGGCGAGCATTCCGGCGACGTTCTGCGGTGGTTCGATCTTGAACGCGCCCGCTCCGAACATCTTGGTGGCGTAGTGCAGCTCGGCCGACCCGCGTTCGACGAGTTGCTGAGCCTTGGCGAGCGCTTGCGACGGGAGCTCGGAGAGTCTTGCCATGTCCCCACCATATGTGACCCGCGTCGCAGTGCGGCCGGGAAACTAGCATGACGTTATGGCCGCACCCCGGTACCTGGAGGTCGAGGGTCACCGGGTGCCCATCAGCCACCCCGACAAGGTCGTCTTCCCCGATATCGGCGTCACCAAGTCGGACCTGATGCACTACTACGTCAGCGTCGCCGACGGCGCCCTGCGCGGTGTCCGTGACCGGCCGATGATCCTCAAGCGGTTCGTCAAGGGCATCACCGAGGAGGCCGTGTTCCAGAAGCGCGCGCCGAAGAAGCGGCCTGACTTCGTCGACGTCGCCGAGTTGAAGTACGCGTCAGGGACATCGGCGGCCGAAGCTGTGCTGCGCGATGCGGCCGGCCTGGTATGGGCGGTCAACCTCGGATGCGTCGACCTCAACCCCCATCCGGTTCGGTCAGACGATCTAGCGCATCCCGACGAGCTGCGCGTCGACCTCGACCCGATGCCGGGTGTCGAGTGGCCTCAGATCATCGACGTCGCGATGGTCGCCCGCGACGTGCTCGAGGACCATGGGCTGACGGCGTGGCCCAAGACATCGGGATCGCGGGGCTTCCACATCTACGCCCGCATCCAGAGGCGGTGGCCGTTCAAGTTCGTCCGGCTCGCCGCGCAGGCGGTGGCCCGCGAGGTCGAGCGCCGAGCGCCCGAGATCGCCACCGCGCGCTGGTGGAAGGAAGAACGCGAGGGCGTCTTCGTCGATTTCAACCAGAACGCGTTCGATCGAACCGTCGCGTCGGCCTATTCGGTGCGCGCGACCCCTGACGCCAGGGTGTCGACGCCGCTGCTCTGGACAGAGGTGCCCGGATGCCGGCCGGACGCGTTCACGATCGCGACGGTGCCACAACGTTTCGCCGAACACGGTGACCCCTGGGAGGGCATCGACGATTCAGCGGGAACGCTTGACGCGCTGCTCGACCTCGCCGACCGGCTCGGTCCGGCGGAACGGGCACCACGCGGGGCCAAACGTTCGAGCGGAGGAACCGGTCGGCGGGTCTCCTCTAAGCCGCTCATCGAGATCGCCCGCACGAAGACCAAGGACGAGGCGATGGCGGCGTTGGACGAATGGCGACGACGGCACTCGGCCGCAGCCGAAAAGTTGGAGCCCGCAGACATTCTGGTCGACGGTATGCGGGGTCCCAGTTCGATCTGGTACCGCATCAGGATCAACCTTCAGCACGTGCCCGAACACGAACGACCCGCCCAGGAGGAGTTGCTCGTCGACTACAGCCCGTGGGAGAACTACTCCGGACCCCAGTGGATGCAGCGCGACTGATTTGCTGGCTAACGCAAAAACTGCTTCTTACCAAAGTATTAGTCGCCGTTGGCGCTTGCCTTAATCTCGCGGCATAAGTTGGGCTTCATCGACGAAGCTGACTAATCGAGGAGGCGGTGATGTACGGGAATCCGACATTCGACTGCGCCGGGGCCCAGCTTCATGCCGTGTGCCGCCAGCTGGCAACGGTTGTGACGGTCGACGGCATCATCGACGACCGGAACATCGAACGGATCACCGCGTTCGCTCGCCGGTTCGTTCTGGCTGAGAAGCCGTTCATCCTCGATCTGAGCGAAGTGAGTTCGTGTGCAGAGCAACTCATTTCGTTGATGTACGACATCGATGAGTGCTGCTTCCACGCTGAGGTGGATTGGGCCGTCGTCGCCAGTGATGAAGTGCAACGAGTGTTGCATGCGTCCGGTGTGAGCGTCCCGGTCGCAGCATCGGTGCCCGATGCGCTTCATCACTTCGCGGAGAACATCGAGAAACGGCGTCGACTGCTGCCGCTGTTGACCCAGAAGACCGCATAGCGGAAGGCGACCAGGTGCTACTCGATATTCGTTGGCTCGGTTACCTGCTTGGCCGTCGGCATCCGACGGCCAAGCAGACCGGCCACGCGTTCTGAACCCGCCCCGTCGACCGACGCCGGTCCTCGACACGCGATGCGGTGGATCGTCGACGGTATGAATGTGATCGGATCGCGCCCCGACGGCTGGTGGCGTGATCGTCATCGCGCCATGGTGACCCTGGTCGAGCGGTTGGAATCCTGGCGGTCTCCCCGTGACGATGTCACCGTGGTGTTCGAACGCCCACCCAAGCCTCCGATCGACTCGTCGGCTGTCACCGTCGCCTATGCCCCGCGCCCGGCGCCCAACTCAGCCGACGACGAGATCGTCCGCCTTGTCCTCGCCGATGATCGGCCCGCCGACATCAGCGTGGCCACGTCCGACCGCACGCTTGCCGAGCGGGTACGCGAGGCCGGCGCGTCCGTCGTACCGGCGGAGAGGTTGCGCGATCTCATCGACCCGCGCTGACGCCTGTGGGCCGCCAATCGGGCGATCGGCCCAAGTGGCGCAACACCCGATCCAGGTCGCTCGCGTCGGCCTGAGGTTGCACGGCACGCGCGAACGGTGAGTTGTCAGCGTCTCGGATTTCACCGTCAGGGACCCCCATCGCCAGGGGCACGACGGCCGCAACGACGTCATCGGGCAACCCGAACGGCACACCGATGCTGCGGGCGACGTCCCACCCGTGCACGACGTAGTCGACGAAGTGAAAACCGACCGCCATCGCACCCGGAACCGTGGCGTCCTCGCCGAACTCCGGTAGCGCGAACGTCGCCTCCAGCACCCCCTCGGCAGCGAACGCGGCCACCACCTCCGCGGCCGCGGCGGCATAGGCGCCGCCGGGGTCGGCGCGGACCGCATCCGCGACGGTCAGGGGCTCCCACACCCCGAGATCGCCGCCGGCTCCGCGAGCGGAGGCGGCAAACCCCTTGTGCTGCACGGTCATATGCGTCAGCAGGTCGCCGAGGTCCCACCCGCCACACGGCGTCGGACGATGGAGGTCGTCAACCGTCACTCGCGAGACGATATCGACGGAGGCGTTGACCGCTGTTCGATGGAGCGGTCGCGGATCACTAATCGTATGCATGCGCTTACGATATATGACTGCCTATCATTGGTCAACGCTTAATATCCCTGCATGCCGCCCAAGCCGCGACGACGAGACCTCGCGGCCATGCTCGCCCCGCTGATGCGCCAGCTGATCGCCCTGGAGACCCCCGTGCTCGCCGAACACGGCATCTCAATGTGGGGTTACGCCGTGCTGTCAGCGCTCGACGAGTCCCCGGTACGCAGCCAGGCCGCCCTCGCCGAAGCGATCGGCGCCGACAAGACCCGGATCATCCCCACGCTCGACGAGCTTCAGGAACGCGGCTACATCGAGCGCATACCCGACCCGGCGGACCGGCGCGTGCGACTGCTGGAGATCACCGAATCCGGTCGCGCTCTTAAAGATTCGGTGCAGGCGGAGATCCAGCGTGGCGAGGAGCGGTGGCTTTCGGTGCTCTCGCCCGCCGACCGGCGAGCGTTCCTAGGGGCCCTGCACGAGATGACGCGTGTCGAGGACACCCCATAGGGTTTGAGAAATGAACCGCCTCGACCGCTTCTTCGAGATCTCGGCGCGCGGCACGACGGTCGGCGCGGAGGCCCGCGGCGGGCTGGTCACGTTCATCGCGATGGCCTACATCATCGTGCTGAACCCGATCATCTTGTCCGGTTCCGAAGACGTCACCGGCGATCGACTGCAATTCGCCGAGGTTTCAGCGGTCACGGCGCTGGCCGCGGGCGTGATGACGATCCTGTTCGGTCTCATCGCGCGGATGCCGTTCGCGTTCGCCGCCGGTCTCGGCATCAACTCATTCGTGGCGACGACGCTCGTCGGCTCCCTCACCTGGGCCGAAGCCATGGGACTGGTGGTGATCAACGGGCTCATCATCGTTGTACTGGCGGCGACCGGGTTGCGGCGGCTGGTCTTCGATGCCGTGCCGATGCAGCTGAAGCTGGCCATCACGGCCGGCATCGGGCTGTTCATCCTGTTCATCGGCCTCGTCGACGCCGGGTTCATCGGTTCGACGGGTGTCGCGTCACCACCGGTCGGCCTCGGCGGTAACGGCAGCGGCTCCATCAGCACCGTGCCCACTGTCGTCTTCGCCTTCACGCTGCTGCTGACCGGCATCCTGGTGGCTCGAAAGGTGCGGGGCGGCATCCTGATCGGGCTCGTCGCCGGCACCGTCGTCGCGGTCGTGATCGAGTCGATCTGGCACCTCGGCTCCGCCGCGGACAAGCCCGGAGGCTGGAGCCTGTCGGTCCCGACGCTGTCGGGCTCACCGTTCGCGCTTCCCGACCTGTCGCTCGTCGGCGCCTTCAGCATGGACAGCTTCGGCCGCATCGGGGTGATCGCCGCGACCATGTTCGTGTTCACGCTCGTGTTCGCGAACTTCTTCGACGCTATGGGCACCTTCACGGGCCTGTCCCGCGAGGCCGGACTCGCCGACGAGAAAGGCACCTTCCCGCGCCTGCGGGCGGCGCTGGTGGTCGAAGGCGCGGGCGCCGTGGTCGGCGGCGCATCGTCGGCCTCGTCGAACACGGTGTTCGTCGAATCGGGCGCGGGCATCGGCGAGGGCGCGAGGACCGGGCTGGCCAACATCGTGACCGGCGTGCTGTTCCTCGCCGCGATGTTCATCTCACCGCTGGCGTCGGTGGTGCCGACGGAAGTGGCAGCGGCCGCGCTGGTGATCGTTGGAGCGATGATGGTGTCGCATCTGCGACACATCGACATCTCCGAGTTCTCGGTCGCGCTGCCCGTGGTGCTGACGGTGGCCACGATGCCGTTCTCGTACTCGATCGCCAACGGCATCGGCGTCGGCTTCATCGCGTGGGTGGTACTGCGGTCGGCAGCAGGAAAAGCCCGCGAGATCAGCCCACTGTTGTGGGTGGTCGCCGCGGGCTTCCTGCTGTACTTCGCGCGAGGCTGGATCGAGTCACTGCTCGGGATTTAACCCGCGTCAGCGATCGGCTTGCCGCTTTTCCTTCTCGGCGTCGGCGAGGTCGTCGATCTTGTCGGCCTGCGCACGCGTCGTGGCGGCATCGACGCGCTTGTCCTGCGCGTCGGCCATCTTGACGCTGGCCACCTTCGCTGCACTGCGCTCGGCCGCGTCGATCTGCTCTTCTTCGCGGCGCTTGGCCGATTCGACGTTCTTCTTGCGCTGCTCGGCGATCTCGTCGGCCTTCTTCTTGTCCTCGACGATCTTCTTTTCGGCGTTCTCGACGGCCGCGCGCTTCCGCTCCTGTGCATCGGTACGCGCCTGGCGGGCTTCGGCCTCGGTCTCCTCGAACGTCTTCTGCTTGTCCTGCAGCGCCTTCTCGCGGGTCACCTTCAGCTCTCGGCCCGCCTGCTTGACGTTCTCGTCGGCGGCCGCGTCGAGTTCTGCCGCGCGGCGCAACGCGTCGCTGCGCTCGACGAGGGTGGCGCCGCGCTTCTGGAGCTCGTGATCACCGAGTGCCGTGCCCACGGCGGTGTCGAGCATCCCCAGGGAACGCTCGTAGAACAGCCGGGCCGGCGCTTCGTCGTCCATCCGGGCGACAAACCGGTCGTCGATCAATTGCAGCGGCACGCGGGCCACCTGGTACTGAAACTTCAGCACCGCTTTCGGAATAGCGGTGAGACTCATCGGTTCAAGCTCCTTCTACGCCCTGCTCAGGCGTCGTCGTTGAGGTTTTCGGCCTGCCGCCGGATACGGGCGGCTTCGGCTTTCGCGCTTGCCGACTCCTCGACGGCTTCGCGGTGTTCTTCGAGCGCGCCGGCGAGCTGGGTGTCGGCGTCGTGCACCCCGGCTCGCTGCTCGGCCTTGGCTTCGCGCGCCTTGCGCTCGGCGTCGATTTCGGCCTGGGTGCGCTCGCGCTCGAGCTGCTGATGGGCCGCGGCTTCGGCGGCGCGCTTCTGGGCGGCCTTCTGGTTCTCGACCGCGCCCTTTTCGGCGGCCGCTTCGGCGTTCGCCGCGGTGCGCTCCTTGGCGCCTTCGCGCTTGGCCTCCACCACATCGTTGCGGGCCTCCCGCGCCTCGGCGTCGGCGACCGCGTCGATCGTGTTGGCTTCTTTGCGGCGTTCGGCCTCGGCCTGCTGCAGTTGGCCTTCGGCGGTCAGCGAGTCGTTTCCGGTGATAGCGCCAAACATCTCTTTGGCCTTGCCTTTCACCGAGTCGATCAGGCCTTCGCGTGCCTGGCCGGCCTTGTCGTGGTCCGTCATTCGGGCCTCCTCTCAGGGGTCTAGGTTCCACATCCGCGGGGGTCCGAAACCCTCTGTGGGCGGACGCACAGCAAATGGCTAGCCGCGTCGAAGATCGGGTGCGTCACCGGTGCGGCCCGGTAGCAGACCCAGAGCGAGCATGCCTATGGCGAGCCCCAGGTGCAGCCGATTGTCGGCGGCGTTGCTGGAATAGCCATCACCGCGGGATAGCCGCTCGGTGCCGATCGAAACGCTGCGATGATGTGTCGCGTGACAGCGACGACGATTCCGGCCATCGCTCTGACCGGCTACCTCGGCGCGGGTAAGACCACGCTGCTCAACCACGTGCTGCGCCAGCCGGGTGCGCGCGTCGGCGTCATCATCAACGACTTCGGCGAACTCAACGTCGACGCGGCGCTGGTCACGGGGCAGGTTGACGAACCGGCCTCGATCGCCGGGGGCTGCATCTGCTGCCTTCCCGACGAAGGCGGGCTCGACGACGCGCTGGCCAAGCTCGCCGACCCGAAGCTCGGCCTGGACGCGATCATCATCGAGGCCAGCGGACTGGCCGACCCGATAGCGGTGTCGCGGATCATCCGATTCAGCGGGGTGGAGCGGGTGCGGCCCGGCGGCATTGTCGACGTCATCGACGCCGCCGCACATTTCGACACCGTCGACGACCACGCCACCCCGCCGGCGCGATACGGGGCGGCCACCCTTGTGGTGGTCAACAAACTCGACCAGATCTCCGAGGACGCCCGCGAAGAGACGCTCGGGAGAATCGAAAAGCGTGTGCGCGAACGGAATCCGGACGCACACGTCGTGGGTGCGACGGCCGGACGTGTCGATCCGGCGCTGCTGTACGACGTGTCCGCATCCGTCGACGTCGGCGAGCAACTCTCCCTGCGCGAACTGCTCGTCGACACCGGAGACGCCCATGATCACCCGCACGTGCACGCCGATTCGGTCACGGTGACCAGCAATGGTTGCGTCGATCCCGCGGCGCTGATCGACCTGCTCGAAACGCCGCCCCCGGGCGTGTACCGGCTCAAGGGCACGGTCGCGGTGCGGTACCGAGAGCGCACGCGCCGCTATGTCGTCAATGTGGTGGGCACGTCTGTCCACATCGCGAACGCACCGTCGACGGCGGTCGCCAACGGACTCGTCGCGATCGGCACCCATGTCGACGTCGACGACGTCCGCGCGCGCATGACGGCGGCGCTGGCACCGCACGACGGCGTGGTCTCGGCCGCGGGGGTTCGACGGCTGCAGCGCTACCGCCGACTCAGCGTCTGATCGCCGCCCCGCGCTTATGGTGGGGTGATGAGCGCCGAGGAGCAGCGCGCCGGGGTCGACCTGACCAACCTCGACCAACCGTTGAGCCCGGACGCCAATGCCACCAAGCGCGATCTGATCGACTACCTCGACGCGGTGTCCGATCGGATTCTTCCCGGCCTCGCGGGACGTCCCTTGACGGTGTTGCGGGTGTTGCGCGGGCGGGCACCGTTCATGCAGAAGAACGTGCCGAAGTACACCCCCGAGTGGGTGAAAACCGTCTCGATGTGGGCCGAGTCCTCCCACCGTGAGGTCCGCTATGCGCTGTGCGACGGTCGGCGCACGTTGCTGTGGCTGGCCAACCAGCGCGCCGTCGAGTACCACCCCGCCCTCGGCTTGGCCGAGAACATCTACCGCCCAACGCATCTGGTGCTCGACCTCGACCCGCCGGAGGGAAGCGACTTTGCGGCCGTCGTCGCCACGGCTCACCTTGTGCGGCAGGCGCTTTCGGACTGCGGCCTGGCCGGAGCGGTGAAGACGAGCGGCGCCAAGGGAGTGCACGTGTTCGTCCCGGTCGACGACAGCGCACCGGTCGACGACGTCGCGGCGGCCACCCGCGCGCTGGCCGCTCGCGCAGAATCGCTCGACCCTTCCCGTGCTACCACGGCTTTCATCGTCGAGGACCGCCAGGGCAAGGTCTTCATCGACTCCACCCGCGCCGGGGGCGCGACGGTCGTCGCCGCATACAGTCCCCGGTTGCGCCCCGGCACCCCTGTGTCGTTCCCGGTCGCCTGGTCGGACCTGGACCGCATCACACCGGCCGACTTCACCGTGCACAACGCGATCGACGTCCTGGGCGGCAGCGACCCATGGGTGCAGGCGATGCCGGCACCGCAGACGCTGCCCCCCGACCTGATCGAGCACGGCAGGACCATCCCCGTCGCGCGGGTGGCCGCGATGCACGAGGGCAAGCGGCGGGCGCGTGCGCGCCGCAACGAGGGCGGCTGACGTCGGATTCACCCGGCCGGTTAGCGGGTATCGACAGCGCATCGGCGGAGGGATTCCGGGATGGTGGGCTGGCTGGACCGGCTGCAGCGACGCAACCGCCGCGTGGGTTTCGCCATCGCGGTGATCTACAAGTACGTCGACGATCAGGGCGGTTATCTGGCGGCGCTGATCACCTATTACGCGTTCGTTTCCCTGTTCCCGTTGCTATTGCTGCTGACCACCGCGCTTGGGGTGATACTGGTCGGCCGCCCGGAGATTCAGCAACAGATCCTGCAGTCCACACTCGGCCAGTTCCCCGTCATCGGTAGCCAGCTCGAACGGCCGGAGCAACTCAGCGGTGGGGTCACGGCCGTCGTGGTCGGGATCGCCGGTGCGCTGTACGGCGGTCTCGGTGTCGGGCAGGCGCTGCAGAACGCGATGGACTCGGTATGGGCGGTGCCCCGCAACAACCGCCCGGACCCGATCCGGTCGAGGCTGCGCAGCCTGCTGTTGTTGTTCGTGCTCGGTTCGGCCGCGGTCACCGCGACGGTCCTGTCGGCGGTCGGCCACGCGACGGCCAGCTTGGGGTGGTTCGGCAAAGTGGGCGTCACCGTCGCCACCGTCGCGATCAACGCACTCATCTGCCTGGTCGCGTTCCGCGTCACCACCGCCCGTTCCGTGTCGTACCGCGACGTGCTCCCAGGCGCCCTCGCGGCAGCGGTGATATGGCAGCTGCTGCAGTGGTTCGGCGCGAACTACGTCTCCCACGTCGTCAAATCGACCAGCGCGACCAACAGCGTGTTCGCGTTGGTTCTGGGCCTGCTTGCGTTCCTGTATCTGGTTTCGGTGACGTTGGTGATGTGCGCCGAAGTCAACGTTGTGCGCGTCGACCAGCTGTATCCCCGTTCACTGATGACGCCGTTCACCGACGACGTCGACCTCACCTCGGCCGACCGGCGCACCTACAGCCGACGGGCGAAAGCCGAACGGGCGAAAGGCTTTCAGAAGGTCAGTGTGCGGTTCGATCCGACCCGTGAAACTTCTCCTGATCAATCCGGCGAGGTGCCGGACAGCCAGGGTTGATCCCACCTGTCCACCGCCGCCACTTCCGACAACGGCTTCCGACGGACTGTGTGATGGTGGCCCGCCGGCCATCCCAGCGTCACCAACGCCGCCGGCATCCAGTCGTCCGGGATCCCGATCAATGAGCGCAACTGCTCTTCACAGCCCATGTGCCACAACGTGATCGCCGCCCCGAGCCCCTGGGCGCGGGCGGCCAATAGGAAATTCTGCACCGCCGGGAATATCGAACCGCCTTGCTGTAGCTCGGATGCCCCAGCTTGTGGCCGGACGCAGAAGAGGACGAGACCGGGTGCGGCGCCGCCGTTCCGCATGTGGTCGGCCATCGATCTCAGCACCCGAGACCGCGAATCGTCCGCGCCGTCATCGGGAGACGTGATTCCGTAGAACCGCTGCAGCTCGTCCCACGTTCGGTGTGCGGCCGCGGTGACAAGCGCACGGGATTGCTCGGAGCGCAGCACCACGAACCGCCATGGCTGTTGGTTGGCACCCGACGGCGCCCAGCTGGCCGCTCGCAGACACCGCTGCAGCGTGGCATCGTCGACCGGTTCGTCGCGATACCGCCGCACCGCCGACGCGGTCTCCATCACCGTCCAGATGTCCGTCGACACGGCCGGGGCCCGGTTCACGACGTTGTCGTACCGGGTAGGACGCCCCGCCATGTGCCACCGCGCACGGGTCCGGTGATCAACGGCAGGTCCAGCGTCGACAGCACTCCGGGTGGTGCGGCCATCACGGCCGGAATGGCGTTCAACTCACGCATCACGGTCGCATATGTCAAGCCACGCATGTTGTTTCCACGCCCGTGCATCTCGATGTCGACGGTGTAGGTCGGCAGCCCGTCGACGATGACGCGGTAACCGCCGTGCGGGGAGGGGTGGCGCGGCCAGTCCGGAGCCGACTGCTCACCCATGCGTGTGATGTGCTCGAGCACGACGCGTTCCTCGTCGTCCACCATGCCCGCCAGCTTGAACCGCATGCCGCCCATGGTGCCCGGGTCGATCCAGCCCGATGCGACCTCGTAGCGTTCGGTGGCCAACCACTTGTCGATCGTGGTGACGACGCGGTCGAGAGGAAGGCCCACGCCGTCGGCGACGAGATGGACTGTCGGTGCCCACAGCGCCGCGAGGCGCTCGGTGTCGAACAGCGGCGCCGGATGGTCGGGCGGGTGGCCGAAACCCATGAAGTCAAACATGATGTCGGGCTGGTTGATCGGGCCGTAGTCGAGTATTTCGAGCATGGTGATGGTGTCGACGCGACTGCTGAATCCAGTCATCGTCAATGCGATGACGTCGTTGGCCCACCCCGGATCCACACCACTGTTGAAGAAGCTCGTGCCCCCTTCCTCGCACGCCGACGCGATGAGCTCGGCAGTGTCCTTGTCGGCGGCAGGCGGGTAACACATCGGAACCAGGGAGGTGCACACCACGTTCTTGCCCGCGCGCAGACAGCGGGCGATGTCCTCGGCGGCCTCCCGGTAGCGGTAGTCGCCCGAGGCGAAATAGGCGACCACGTCGGCATCCAGCGAAAGCGCCGAGTCGATGTCGCGGGTCGCGATCACTCCGGTCGCGGACATGCCGCACAACGCACCGGCGTCCATGCCGTCTTTGGCCTCGGCGTGTACGACCACGCCCGCGAGGTCCAGGCCGGGGTGGGCGATCAGCGCACGCAGCGCGCCGACACCGACCTGGCCTGGCCCCCACAGAACCACCCGCGGGTTACGTTGGCAGTCCGACATGTGCACCCTTTCAGTCGATCCATCCAACCCGTGAGAACATACCTTCTCAATAAACGACAACACCATTGCCAGATTGGCCCGATCCGGAGGACACGATGAGCGAGTATCAGTTTCTGAAGTGGGAGATGTTCGACGACGGCCAGATCGTTCGGATCTCGCTGAATCGTCCGGAGCAGCGCAATGCGCAGAACCGCGGGATGCTGGTCGAACTCGATGAGGCGTTCGCCCGCGCCGAGGCCGACGACACCGTTCGCGTGGTCATCCTTGCCGGCGAGGGACCGATGTTCTCCTCCGGCCACGACATCGGTTCCAAGCAGGCGCGGGCCGAGTTCATGCCGGGGCCGGAGCAGCATCCCACGGCGGCCATCAACGGGGGGACGCGCGAGGGCGCGGAGAAGATCATGCTGCAGGAATGGCACTACTTCTTCCAGAACAACCTGCGCTGGCGCAACCTCCGCAAGATCACGATCGCGCAGGTGCACGGCGACGTGTTCTCGGCGGGTCTGATGCTGATCTGGGCATGCGACCTGATCGTGGGCAGCGAAGAGGTGCGCTTCGCCGACGTCGTGGGCACCCGGCTGGGGATGTGCGGCATGGAGTACTTCGGCCATCCGTGGGAGTTCGGTCCGCGGCGCACCAAGGAGCTGATGTTGACCGGCGACGCCATCGACATCGAGGAGGCGTACCGACTCGGGATGGTGAGCAAGATCTTCAAGCGTGACGAATTGGCCGATCGCACACTGGAAATGGCACGGCGGATCGCCACGGTACCGACGATGGCGGCGCTGCTCATCAAGGAGTCGGTCAATCAGTCGGTCGACAACATGGGCTTTTACAACGCGCTGCAGTCGTGTTTCACGTTGCATCAGCTCAACCACTCGCACTGGGTGGGCGTGCGCGAGGACAAACGGGCGACCGCCGGTGAGGAGCAGGGCGTGCCGAACTGGCGGACCGCTCCCCCGATCGTGTTGTCGGTCAAGGATCAGGTGCGGGTCGAATCCTGACGACCGCGCCCCCGCACCCTCCCCTCTGCGCCGAACGTGGGTTACCGTCACGCGTTCGGCGGGGCAGATTCATACGGTCAGTGCAACATCCCTGGATTTAGGAGCGTTGCGCATGCCAAGTGGTTATCCGCATCCGCG